>NZ_JAUTBL010000001.1:1322500-1547500 GCF_030819275.1 Agrobacterium larrymoorei
TTGCAGGTCGTCTCCACCTCCGTCGCATGGGTGATGTCGAGTGCGATCTGACGGAAGGGCGCTTCGGTCGTTTCCGCCAGAAGGTCGAGGCCGATGACGTCGGCCCCTTCCTCGATGAAACGTTCGGCGATGCGGCGGCCGATACCCTGCGCCGTGCCCGTCACCAGCACGCGCCGCCCGATAAATCTCTGTAGTCTCATCTTGTCCGTCCGCTCAGGCCGCCAGCCGCTTTTGGTCGATCAACGCCCACCAGGCGGACAGTGTGGGCACACGTGCCAGTTCATCGAAGCCGACTGTCACGCCACGCTCCTTAAGTTCGCCTGCAAGTTTCATCACCTGCAGGGAATCCAGGCCGTAGAAGATGAGGTTCTCATCAGGGTCGATTTCGCTTTCGTCTTCCACCATTTGCAGGACGCGGGCTTTCAGCCATTCACTGATATTCCCTGCCTCTCCAGCGCCAACAACGGTTGCGGTGTCGATCACCACCCCGCAGCGTGTCGCTACATATTGCAGCGCCATGCGATGCTCCGCCTCTGAAAAATCGGCAACGCCGTCACCAATCATGAAGGGCTGAATATCTTTCATGAAGGCTTCCGCGGCCGTCATCATGCAGCCGATATGGGCGTAGACGCCGCCGATAATGATCTGGTCGCGGCCCCATTCCTTCATTCGTTCGGCAAGATCGGAACGCTGAAAGGCGCTGTATCGCCACTTGGTCAGCACGACGTCGTCCGGTGTGGGCGCAAGCTTGTCCACCACCTTCTGCAATTCGGGATCGACCACGGTGAGCCCCGGTCCCCACATATCGTTCAGCAGCGCGCGATCGCCGGGCGGCTGGTTATGGGGCTGGGCGGTATAGATGACCGGTACGCCGTTCTGAACGGCCCATGCCTTCACCTTGGCGAGATTATCGATAAGGGTGTTCATCAGCTTGCCGTCGGCCTCGTAGAACCGAAGGAAGTAACGCTGCATGTCGTGGATGAGGAGCACGGCGCGTTTCGCATCGGGCTTCCATTGTGTCTTGTTGGCCGGAAAGCTCGCGGCGACCGGCATCGGATAGTCGGAAATGGTGGGGATTGTCATGATGACCTCGGTTGTGCTGCGCTAAAGTGCGCTTGATCTTTGGTTTCGGGACGCTCTTTTGAACGTCCCTTTTGCTTTGCGCTGTGTCTCAGGCGCTGATGGCGACGGGTGTCGCAAGCAGGTCGCGCAGGCGCTTCTTGTCGATCTTTCCGACGGCAGTCAGCGGCATGGCGTCAATGAAGCGCACGCGGTCCGGTAGCTTGTAATCTGCGACGCCGAGACCAGCGAGATGCTGGCGGATGGCCGGCGCCTTAAGAGCGGGATTGCGCGAAACGACGAAGACGCAACTCTTCTCGCCGAGAAGTTCGTCCTGCATCGCCACAAGGGCCGCATGGGTGACATCCGGGTGCCGAAGAATGAGGTTTTCAACCTCTTCCGAAGCGACCTTTTCGCCGCCGCGGTTGATCTGGTCCTTTACCCGGCCCACGACCCGGAGATAACCTTCGGGGCGTGCGCTGCACGACATCGCCGGAATAATAGAAGCCATCCCTGTCAAAGACCCTGTCATTGTGTTCAGGTGCGCGGTAATAGCCGCGAAACGTATAGGGGCCGCGGGTCGCCAGCATGCCGCCCTCGCCCTCGGGCAGGTCATTGCCGTCTTCGTCAACGATGCGGATTTCGTCATCGGGGCTGATCGGCCTGCCTTGCGTGGTGAAGACGAGATGCTCGGGGTCACCAGCGCGGGTGTAATTCACCAGACCTTCCGCCATGCCGAACACCTGCTGAAGATTGCAGCCCAGCACCTCCGGCACCTGACGAGCAAGCGCCTCGGCGAAGCTTGCGCCGCCGACCTGTAAGAGCTTCAGAGATTTCAGCCGTCCAACATGGGCGGGAGCGGCCTGAAGCCATAGCGCGACTGCAGGCGGCACCAGCGGCACGATGTCGATACTGTGCTTTTCGATTAGATCGAAGCAGGCCAGGGGCTCCGGGTTTGCGGCGAGAACGACGGTGCCGCCTGCGTGAAAGACGCCGAGCGCACCGGGCGAACTCATCGGATAATTATGCGCGACCGGAATGGCGCAGAGGAAGCGGGTCTGCGGTGATAACTTGCAAATCTCGGCACTGGCACGGATGCTGTAATCATAGTCGTTATGCGTGCGCGGAATGAGCTTCGGCGTTCCCGTGCTGCCGCCGGAAAGCTGGAACAGCGCCACCTCGTCGGCTGCCGAAGGTGCGAAAGCGGGCGGATTGTCCGGCGGCTCGGCCATCATCCGTTCCAGGCTTCGCTCAGGATCGGTCTTCCCAAGCAGCAGGGTGAGGGCAAGCCGAGGGGAGGCGAGTTTTAGAGCATCCAGAAACGCGTCGTCGGTGAAAAGCTCGTGTGCGCGGGAGGCAATCACCAGTTTTGGCGCGATCTGTTCGGCATAGGCGGTCATTTCCAGCCGGCGATGGCTGAAGATTGCATTGACGGGAGCGGCGCCGATTTTCATCAGCGCGAAAAAGACGATGTAGAACTCGGCGACATTGGGCAATTGCACCAGCGCGGTGTCGCCCCTGCCGATGCCGGCCACGGAAAGATGACCGGCGAGGTTCGAGGATTGCCGATCCAGATCGGCATAGGTGAAGCGGCGATCGCCGCAGATCAGTGCGGTGCTATAGGGATGACGCGCCGCCTGTTCAGTCAGAATGGCGCTCAGCGGCCGGTCGATCCAGTAGCCGCGTTCGCGGTATCGGCGAACGAAAGAATCGGGCCAGCGTTGGAATTCGATTGTCATGATATGTCCCTGGGAAAAATCAGGCAGAAAGACCGCACGCGTTCAGCATGGTCTTGAGCTTCGTCTGTACCTCGGCCCATTCGGCATCGGGCTGCGAGGCCTCGACGATGCCGGCGCCTGCGAAGAGCCGCACGGTTTGCCGCTGCACGGTGCCGCAGCGGATCGTCACCACCCATTCGCCATTGCCCTGTGCATCCGTCCAACCGACCATGCCGGTGAACAGGCCGCGCTCGAAGGGCTCGACAAAGCGGATCAGGCGACGGGCGCGCTCGGTTGGGAAACCGCACACCGCTGGCGTCGGGTGCAGCAGGCACGCCAGTTGCAGCGCATTGGTGTCGGGATCTGCGAGACGGCCTTCGATGCGGGTGGAAAGATGCCACAGTGCCGCCGTGCTGATGAGCGACGGCTTTTCGGGCACATCGAGTTCGGCGCAGACCGGTGAGAGCAGAGAACGGATGTCCTCGATAACCAGGCTGTGCTCGTAGTGGTCCTTTTCGGAGACCAAGAGCCGATCCGCATTCGCCTTGTCCGCCGTCGGATCAACCATGCGCTTTGCCGATCCCGCCAGCGGGTTGGAGGTGATCTTGTCGCCCTGCTTGCGAATGAGCAGTTCCGGGCTGACGCCGATCAGATCGCCGCCATCGGGCAGCGGAATGCGGAACTGGTAGCCTTCGCGGTTCTGCTTGGCGAGGTTCGCCAGCAGTCCCTCGACATTCACCTCGGATGCGAAGGTCAGTTCGCGCATGACGGAGAGTACCGCCTTGCGCACATCGGAATGGCGGAAGTTGACGATAGCGTGTTCGACCGCGCGCTTGAAACCGCTCTCGTCCGGCAGGCTGCTCTGGCCCACAAGCGCTGGCATACCTGAATCGGTAACAGTCTTCACTGCCGCCCCGAAATTCCACTCATAGTTGTGAGGCACATAAAGGCATGACGCCTCACCGACATCGAATGGGATTGCGCCGATGGCGATCGGGTTCTCCTGTCCAGCTTTGCGCGCACGCTCGAAAGCCCTGGTCAACGTCTCTTGCAGCGGGCTCTGCGCGCTCTCGCCGTCGCGTGCAGGAATGGAGATTCTTTCACGGACACCCTTGGCGCGTAATTGGCCGCTGCCCGAGGTAAATAGAAATTCTTTCGTAAAATCAGAGACGTCGTCGGAATCGACATCATTCGTCCTGAGCGCTCCCGTTTTCATGGGGTGCCTCCTATGTGGTGGTTGACGATGGCTTATACTTGAGTATGTTGATCATGTTTTGTCAACCGGTACAAATTCACATGCAAGATTTAACGCCGATGCAAGCGGCCTATTGGGTCGGTCGCGAAGTGGGCGGACCACTCGGAAAAGTTACACCGCATCTTTACCTCGAATTTGAGGGACAGACGCTGGACACGGAAAAACTGGCCGTGGCAGTCGATAGGCTTTGCCAGCGTCACCCCATGCTCAGTCTCAGGATTGATGCGGAGGGACGCCAGTCCACCGATCCCTTTACCCGCTCGCTTCGCCTCGATGTGGAGGACATGACCGCGCTCGATTCGCAGGCGCTGATGCGCCGGCTCGAAGCAAAGCGTGAGCAATGGGGCCACCGTCGTGCCGATCTTCGCGTGGCGGCGCCAGCGGCAATCTCGCTCAGCCTGTTGCCGGAGGGACGTTGCCGCTTGCATGTCGACACGGATATGCTTGCCATCGATCCCGCTAGCACGCGCATCGTTATGGAGGACCTCGCCCGGTTCTACGAGATGGCGGACGAGGAATTTTCCGGAGAGGCACCTGTGTCCTTCTTCGACTGGGCCGGGCGTCTGGCATCCGATCGTGCTTTAAGGGAGCGACAACACAGGGATCGCCTGTGGTGGCGGCAAAGGCTTATCGGTATGCCCGATGCACCTCCGCTGCCGTTTCTGCCCGACGATCCGTCACGCTCAGTCCGTACAGATCGGCTCTCTGCAATGCTTTCAGCCGCCGAACTGCGCAAGCTGGAACAGGCCGCACGGCGGTGCTCGGTGACCACATCGACACTTTTGCTCGGCGTTTTCGCGATCACCTTGTCGCAAGCGACGCGGGCGAACAATTTCCGTCTATCCGTGCCGTCCTTCTGGCGTGAGCCGCTGGTGGAAGGCGTCGACGATATCGTCGGTGAGTTTTCCAACGTGCTGATGCTGAGCGTGGATATCCACCCTGAAGACCGGATCGAAACGCTCCTTTGCCGGCTGTTCGAACAAATGGCCGAACTGCTGGCCCATCAATCCTATCCGGGCGTCAGCGTTATGCGCGATCTTTCCCGCCAGCGCGGCAGCATGCAAAACTCGCCGGTGGTCTTTACCGCCGGGGTCGATCTGCCTGGAGGCGATCTTTTTTCTGAGCGTGTTCGACAGCTCTTCGGTCCGATGATCCACACCGTTTCGCAAGGGCCGGGCGTGGCGCTGGATGCACAGGCGACAGCGGTGGATGGTGGGTTGCTGATCAACTGGGATGTGCGGCTCGATGCGCTGCCGGAACATTGGCTGGCATCGCTCTTCGAAACCTATACGGGCCTTTTGCGTCGGCTGGCAGAGAAGCCGGATCTCGTCTGCGAGAGCGTCCAGCGCTTGCATGGCGCACAGCCGGAAACAGTATCGAATCCAGAAAGTAAACGCATGGAACGCCCTCTCGAACCGCTGCAACAGGCCTATCTGCTCGGTCGTGGCACGCATTTGCCGCTCTCCGGCGTGGCGATGCAGGAGTTCCGTGAATATCGCGGCCGCATCAGTCCTTCCCTCCTGCAAGCTCGTCTCGCCGAGATGGTAGGACGCCATGAAAGCCTGCGAACGCGCATCGATGAGCGGCGTCTGGTGCAGACGGTTCACGATGAAACACAGGTCAATCTCGCTGTGGTCGATCTCTCAGGCCTTGCTCCTGCCAATGCAGAAGAGCGTCTGGACGCGGCGAGGGAGGAATTCTCCCACGCGCATTTCGACCTTTCTTTCTCCCCATGGCAGGTTACGGTTTTTCTCCTGCCGGATAGCGGCGCGAACGCCGATACTATCGTCGTATTCTTGCGTTTCGATGCGCTGATACTCGATGGTCGCGCCATTGCCAGTCTCGCGGCAGAGCTTTTCGATGGCGTTGTGCCCCTCGAAACCCCCGTCGTCGCCGGACCGTCGAAGCAGGATTTGGCGGCGCTGCGTCCGAAAGATGCGGCCTATTGGGCGGAGAAGCTGAAACAGGCCCAGGTGCCATCGCAACTTCCGTGGAAAGCGCCCCTCGAAACCATATCCACTTCCCGCTACAGACGCCGAAGTTTAACGGTTGAGAAACAGCGTTTTTCCGCATTCTCGCGGATCGGCGCAAAGCAACGGCTGTTCAAGAATTCGGCCCTGATGGCCGTCGTTCTCGATGTGCTCTCGCTCTGGCTAAACGAGGGCGCTCTGGTCGTCGGGGTTCCCGTCGCGCCGCAGGTGGAGGGCGCGTTCGCCAACCGGTCGAGCTTCATCGCCGTCCAATGGGATGCCAGTAAGGGCGAATTTGCGCAGCGCGCATCCGAATTGCAGGTGGATGTGCTGGAAGGGCTGGATCACCTTGCCTTTTCCGGTGTCGATCTCAACCGCGTGTTGCTCAACGCCAATCCCGGAGGGCTTGCCTTGCCCATCGTCATCACCAACGGGCTGAGCTGGCCGGCGCTGTCGCCGCAATCGACCATGCGTTGGACGGATGGGCTGACTCAGACGCCGCAGGTGGCGATGGATGTTCGCTTCTCGCACAACCCCCATGGCGATCTCGTACTCGATATCGATTATGCCGAAGAGGCCATCGATGCCGGCATGGTGTCCGACATCCTCGCCGCCATCGATCGCGCTATGGCCCGGATTACGGAAAGCGGTGATTTCTCAGTCAACGCACGGGACGTTGTCGATCTGGCCCATTACCGGTTGAACGGCGACGAAAGGACTGTCGTCTGCCCGCCGTTTTTAGAGCGGATCGCCGGACATCTGTTTGATGGAGATCCGGATCGACCGGCGCTCATCAGCGGCAAACGCCATATCCCCTATGGTGAACTCGGCGATATGGTGGCGGGTGCCATGGCTGGCCTGAAAGCACGCAACATCGGCCGTGGCGATGTCGTGGCAATCTGCCTGCCGCGGAGTGTCGAGCATACGGCGATCACGCTGGCCGCTGCGCTGACGGGCGCCATCTGGGTTCCGATCGATGCCGCTTCGCCGGAAGATCGCCTGCGTTACCTTTTAACCAATTGCCGTCCCGCCATCATCATCTCCAGCACTGTGCCGCAGGGTTTCGCAAGCGTCGATCCCGCAGATATTTTCTCCGCTTCCGCGGGTACCCATGCGTCTATGGAGGATGTGGCTGCGCTGTCGCGCAGCGAGGAGCCAGCCTATTATCTTTATACCTCTGGCACCACGGGCAAACCGAAATGTGTCGTGCTCTCCAATCGAGCGACAGCCAATGTCATCGGCAGCACGCTTGACGAATGGGCGGCGACGGAAAAGGACGTGTTCATCTCGGTCACTCCGCTGCACCATGATATGTCAGTCTTCGATGTGTTCGGCGCGCTGGCCGCCGGCGCGACGCTGGTTCTGCCGGAGCCGGGCGAGGAAAAGGATGCCGTTCGCTGGAACGAACTGGTGGCGGAACATAAGGTGACGCTCTGGTGCTCGGTGCCCGCCATCCTCGAAATGCTGCTCTCCTGCCGCCGGGGCGATCAACTCGCCTCGCTGAGGCTCGTCGCCCAGGGAGGAGATTACATCAAGCCGGTAATCATCGACGAACTACGCCGCATGAATCCCGCGATGCGGCTGGTTTCACTTGGCGGCCCGACGGAGACGACGATCTGGAGCATCTGGCACGAGATTGCCACTGAGGATGTCGCGGCCATACCCTATGGCCATCCGCTGCCGGGCAATCGCTATTTTATCCTGAATGATCGCGGCGATCATTGCCCGGTCGGCGTCGTCGGGCGCATCCATACGGTCGGCGTCAACGTCGCGCTCGGCTATCTGGAAGAGGGCGCCATCACTCAGACCGATTTCGTCACCATCAAGGATGATCACGGCCATTCCATCCGCGCCTTCCGCACCGGGGACCGGGGCCGCTATAGGCCAGATGGCAAGATCATGTTTGCTAGCCGAGTGAATGGTTACGTCAAGGTACGTGGCGTTCGTGTGTCGATGCCGGATGTGGAGAACGAATTGATCCGCCATCCCGCCATCCAGCGGGTGCTGGTGGTGGATCATGGTGTGGAGCAGAAGGGCGAGGCGGCCATCGGGGTGCTTTACGTCACGGCACCCGGCCTCGAACTCTCCAGCGCGGATCTGCGCAGTTTCGCCCGCAGCCATTTGCCGGAGTCGCACGTGCCGGGCCGGTTCCTCAAGGTCGAAGACCTGCCGCTCTCGGCCAATGGCAAGCCGGATCGCCGCCGCGCCCGTGAGCTGTTGATGACAGCGGGGCTCGGCGCGGAGCCGGTGACGAAGATCGCAGCACCCCGCCCTGCCGCAAATGATCGAGGCGACAGGCGGATACTCGATATCTATCTTGGCGTACTCGGCAAGAAACCGGTGAATGTGGATGCCAATAGCGACCTCATCGCGCTTGGTCTTCTGCCCTCCCATCTCAAAACCGTCTCGGCGGAAATCCGCACGGCCTTCGGCGTGGAGCTGACCGCGCAGCAGCTCTTGCGGTGCCGCAATGCCAGTCAGGTTGCATCGCTGCTGGCTGCGAAGGCGGCGTAAGCCAAATCCGGTCGGCCAGGCCCGATCACAGGAACAGTGCAAGGAAAGAAAAATGGCGCAAATGAATACCGCCGATGGCTGGCTTCCGCTGACCCAGCCCCAACTCGATTTCTGGGAAGAGTTTTCCTTCCATCCCGACGAGCCGGTCTCCACCGTCGCTCATTACATCGATCTTTCCGGTGCCGTGAACGAAACTGCGCTCATTGCGGCGATCACGCGCACCGTGCGCGAATCCGACGTTCTGTCGATCCGCTTTCGCCTCGGCGAGGATGGCGAGACGCCGCAGCAATGCTGCGATCCCGCTCATGCGCCGCAGGTGATGCTTGTCGATCTTTCCGCCGAGCCCTCACCCTTCGATGAAGCGCTGCGCCGAATGAACGCCGACGTGGAAGCCAGACTCGATCTTCGCGCCGACCGGCTCTCCGCCCAGGTGCTCTACCGCATCGCGGATGATCGCTATCTCTGGTACATCCGCGCCCATCATATCGTTGTGGATGGATATGGTCTGACACTGGTCGAGCAGCGCTGCGGCCAGCTTTACGGGCATTATTGCGGTACCGGCGAGCCGGGGCCGGACTTCCATTCCTTCGCCAGCTTCCTCGCTGAAGAGGAGTCCTACAGAAACAGCCGCCGTTTCGAGAAGGACCGCGATTTCTGGACTGCCTATCTTTCCGGCTCCGCCGATCTACCGGTTCTCGACAAGGATTGCGAGGACTATGGTGGCGGTGACCTACATGGGGATGCTGCCCTGCCGGCGGGCTTCAGTGCGCGACTGCAGCAGATGGCCGTCCGGCTGGAGATCGGCTGGCCGGATCTTCTTGTTCTGCTCTGTGGCCTTTATCTTCACCGCGTTCTCCCACGCCCGGATCGGGAGGTGTTGACTGTCTGGCTGCCATTCATGAGCCGCTGGGGCAGTGTGGGGGCGCATATGCCGGCCATGCTGGTCAACATTCTGCCTTTCCATCTTGCCATTGCGCGGGGGGAGAGTGTCGGCGCCTTTCTGGCGCGCAATGCAGCCGATCTTCGTCGGCAGCGCCTGCATGGCCGCTACCGCATCGAACAGATCGCCGCCGACCGGCAAATTCCGAAGGGCCGGCGGTTTTTCTTTTCGCCGCTCATCAATGTGCTGCCGTTCAGCGCGCCGGTCTTTGCCGGGCTCGATGTCACGCGGCATATTCTTGCCAATGGCCCGGGCGACGGCTTCAATCTCACCTTCCGCGGCGAGGATGACGGGAGCGACCTGAACCTTCACATCGATGCTGACTCTGCTTTGACAGAGGCAGACGATTTCGCCCGCTATTGCGAGGAACTGCCACAGTTTATCGACGCCATGCTGCGCGAAGAAGCTATGATCCTTGCCGCGCAGGAAGCGTCCTCGACCGCCCGGCAAGCGGTCCGGTAAAATCGACACGAGGCCAGCTTCGAAGCTTCGCTGATCAACGAAACCCGGCTTCACATGATCAAGCCGGGTTTTTCATAATGCCGATCGTTTCAGGTGAGCGTCGTCAGCAGACGACCCGAGGCACCGGGTTCGGCGAAACGGTTGAAGATGTCGCTGGTCGTGCTGCGCAAACGTTCTACGTCGTCGGGGCCGTATCGGTCGGAGCGGTAGCTCATCAGCACGCGGATCGACCTTTCGCCACCGATTGTTTCCTCCATGACCTCGAATTGCAGACCCAGCATGGATTCGTGCTTGTCGGGATCGATCTGGCGGAACTCCACCGGCTTGCCGTCCGGTGTCATCAGCGTGCCGTTCAGCTTGTTCTTGGCGTGGATCTGAATGAAGACCTCGAAGAGATGGTCACGACCGGGTGTCATGCCCAGCGCCTCCTCAACAAGATCGATGGGGATTTCGCTGTGGTCCAGCGAGGTATTGATGGTGTTCTTCACCGTCGAAATCAGCGCGCCGACCGTCATGTTGTCCTCAAACCGCACACGATGGGCGACGACTGTGGTGAAATAGCCGATCGTATCGAAGTAGCGGCTATCGGTACGGCCCGATGCCGAGGTGCCGATGACGAGGTCGTTCAGGCCGCCGAGATGACGAAGCGATGCGGCAATTGCGGCATAGACCACGTTGAACAGCGAGGCGCTGTTCTGCTTTGCTATAGCGTACAGCCCGTCGCTGACATGCTTTTCCAGCTTGAGCTCGATCCAGCCGCCCGCTGGCGCTTCGTCATGCGAAGACTCATCCGGCACGCCGCCCTTGCCACCGATGCTGAGGCTCTTAGGAGCATCGCGCAGCATGTCGGTCCAATAGGAAAGATGGTCGGTGTTAAGGCCGGAGGCCACCTGTTTTCTGGCGAACTCATGGAAAGGCTGCGGTTCGGTCGCAAAGACGGGAGCCCTGCCTGCGGCCCTGGCCTTGTAGGCCTCTGTCAGCTCATCCATCATCAGGTTCACCGACCATTCGTCCAGCACGATATGGTGGAAGAGGAAGGAGAGCACTTGCCTGCCCGTCTGTGGGTTCCTGAGGAAGCGCAGCCGCATTGGCAGTTCGCTGGAGAGATCGAAGCGCCAGCCGGCCTCCGCATGCCGATCCACGCCCTCACTCTCCTCGCTGGTCCAGAACCATTTGTAATCCGGCAGATCATGCATCGGCACGATCCTCTGGATAACGGTATCACCCTCAACGCAAAACTGCGTTCGCAAGCCGGGATGGCGCTCGATGATGTCGAGGAAGGCGCATTGGAAGGCGTGCTCATCCACGGGGTCGAGAAAATCGAGCGCAAAGGGGATGTTGAAGATGTCGCCAAAGCCAAAGGCGGCGTAAGCCTTCCATAGCGACATCTGCGCAAGCGACAGCGGTGCGGTCAGTGAACCACTTGCTGTCGGTTCTCCCAGCGCCGGTGCTTTTGCATCGAGGCGTGTTGCCTGTTTGGCAAGCGAAGCGGCGGTCGGGTAGCTGAAGAGATCGTTGAAACGCAGTTCGATGCCGTGATTGGCGAGGAGGCGACCGATGATGCGCGTCGCGATCAGGGAATGGCCGCCGAAATCGAAGAAGTCATCCTCCGGCTGCATATCAGGAGAGGCAAGTGCTTCGCGAAATTCTGCTAGTATGATCGCGGCGGTGTCGTCTTCGCTCCCACCAGCGGCTTGCAAGATTGGCAGTGCCGCCGCATCCCTCTCGCGTTGGGCGAAACCGGCAAAATCCGCTGCGCCTTCGAGTTGACTGACGAAACGCTCCAGCAAGAAGGCCGTTGCATGCGGCGACATTTCCTTCCCACCCGTCAGTTCGAGGCGGATATCGCCTGCCACTGTTGGGCCAACGGCAAGCGTGAGGCCAAGACCGGATTGCAGCGAGGGCAGATGCAGGGGCTCGAATTGCAATCCGTGCTCCGGTACCGGCTCGCCGGGAGGTGCCAGTGGATGCAATGTCAGAGTAGCGATGGCATCTTGATCGTCGCTTCGTCCTTCCAGCCCCGCCAAGACGGCGTTTTCCGCCTGCTCCTGCGACTGGCCGCGAATGATCGATACCCGCGACCCAGCTTCTACCGATAATCCTGCGGCGGCAAAGGGTTGGATACGGAGCGTTACAATGTTGAGGCCACCATCGGCGGCGAGATAAAGGGCGAAGCGCGCACCCAGACGTGCCAGAAGCGCATTCGGCGTGGTCGGGCTTTCAAGGTCGAGAAGGCTCGCGGGAAGGTCAACGCCATGACTGTGGCTTGTCGGTCTGCCGAGCTTGTTCTGCCGCAGTGCCACCACCGTCGCACCGGAGGATGGCGGATGCAGCCAGATCAGCGGAACCGGATCGATGCCGCCGTGCTCGACCTTGCGGCGGGCAAGCGGCTGCAGCGTCTGCCGCGCATAGGCAGCAGTGATGCCGTCCAGCAGAATATCCGGCGAGAGGACTTCGCAAAGCAGGGCGTGAACAAGAACGCCAAGCAGGATGTCGCCTTCGCTCAGAAGCACGACGGCCTGAAACGGTGGATCGATCTCGGCATCGAAAGGCCGCGCCTGGAGATCGTGCAACAGGGTCAGCGCCTCGCCCTTGGAAGGAACATGCAGAAGTTGCACGAGAGACGGGGAGTGGGGTTCGATACTCTTGGTCAGAACGCCTTCCTCACCGAAGTTGAAACGGGCCCGCAGTTCAGGCCAGCTCTCGCACAGCGTGTTGAGAGCTTGCGTCAGGCGCAGCAGATCGCATTCCTCGCCGATGCGATAGGTAAGAAGATGCCGGAAGACCTGATCGGGATCCTGAAACTGCTCGAACCAGACACGTTCCTCATAGGGGCTCGGCGGGGCCGAGTTTTCCGTTTCGTGGCCTGCCTCAATGCGGCGTGAGAGCATCCGACTCGAGTCTGCTGCCATGGTCCTCTCCTTGATAATGCGGGTATCGCGCTCCAGCGCGAAAGATTGTCGCTCGCGGGCTCAATGCTCCGTGAGCGAGCGTTCGATCAAAGCCTGCCATGCGGCAAGCGTCGGTTGCCGGGCAAGCTCGTCATAATCGAGCCGCCGCCCGGCGATGCGGGATATTGGTGGGATGAGACGCATCAGCATCAGTGAATGAAGCCCGTGGCCGAACAGATTGTCACCCGGCTCGATGCCGCCAGCCTCATCGCCCAGAACGTTTTCGAGAATGGCCTTGAGCTCTGTCATCGTTCTTGTCGCTCCGCAGCGGAGGCCGCGTCACTCATCGAAATGATCGTGAACGCCGCTGGCGCCCCGGCGCCAGTAACCCGAGGCGCGTGTCCATTTGGGATTTGCGCCGCGCTCATCGATCAGAAGGGTACGCAGTGTCTTGGCGACCTTGGATTCGCAGGCGACCCAGCTGAAGAAATCACCCTGCGGCAGGTCAAGTCTGCTGAGTGCATCCACCAACGCATCATGATCCGGTCGGTCGCCCGCCGTCTTCGTGACCCAGATGATCGACGCATCCGCCGTGGTAACAAGGTCCTGCCGGTCGGCGTCGCTCTCTACCTCGATCAGCGCCACAACGCGGCTTCCCGCTGGCATTTCCTCAAGCCGCCGCGCGAGCGCGGGAAGGCCGGTATCGTCGGCGATCAGCAGATGCCAGTCGAAGGTAAACGGCACGGTGAAGGAGCCGCGCGGCCCGGCTATCCAGGCCTTGTCGCCCGCCTTGGCAAACCTCGCCCAGTTGCTGGCGGGGCCATCGTGGTGGATGGCGAAGTCTATGGCGAGTTCGCCCTTCTCGACGTCGAAGCTTCGCGGCGTATAGTCACGCGCCAGCGGGCGCGGCGCGCCTTCAGGAAACTCGATGCCATTCGGGCCGATCACCGGCAGGCTCGGTTCGGTTTCGCCGGGCCGGGCAAAGAACATTTTGACATGGTCGTCAAAGCCGAGGCTGGTGAAGCCTTCCAGTTCCGCTCCTGTCAGGATGATGCGCACCATGGAGGGGCTGAGTTTTTCCACCCGCGAGACGGTCAGCGCCCTCAGCTTCACCGTGTGACGATGTCGTTTGGGTGTGCGGTCCGGAACTTCGGGATCGATCGTTTCTAATATGCTCATTCTATTGTCTTCCCTGGGATGTTGCCGATGGGCTGGCGGTCTTGCAGCCCCGGATCGGCTGGCCAAAGAACCGCTTCCCTTCTGCCTCGTAAGGGCGCTCTCAGGCGTCGTTGCATAAGATTGGCCAACCATAACAGGCGGTTCCGGCGCCTGCAATATAACTTTCTTCAAAAACTCAAGTTATAGTCGGGTGCTGGTTTATCGGCTTTTCGCCCAGCTTTCCACCTCGTCCAGCGTGTGCAGCGCGCTTGGAATGGAAGGCGTGGTCACTTTGGTGGAATCGAGAAAAACAATCCTGCCCTCGCGTGCAGGCTTTACGAAACGCTCCCAGCCGGGAATGATCTTTTCCAATGCAGCTCGGGTTCCGGCCTCGCCGCGGATAGGGCTGGTATAGCTGTTCATCACCACCAGCAGATCGGGATTGAGCTTGCCGAAAGCCTCGGGGCTGAGCGGCATCATCAGGGTGGACCCCATGGCGCCTGACGCGGCGGCGGCCTTGATCTTCAGCCGCTTGTAACCGAGATCCTCCAGCGCCTGCACCGCGCCGGACATATCCCCCACCGCATTGATCTGGTCGGTCAGCAGAATGGCCAGATAGGTCTTGTCCTTCGCCTTGTCTCCCAGTGTTTGCTTGACCGCCGCAAGTTTCGTTTCATAGACCTCGCGCCGTTCAGCGAAGACATCGCTTCTGCCGACCAGATCGGCTAGGTCCTTCTCCACGCTGAAGCCATAGGCTTTGCCGGCACTTGCCTTTTGCAGATAGACCGGCGCGACGGTGGACAGCTGCGAGGCCTTGCCGTTGTCCATTTCTGTGGCGACGATCAGGTCCGGTTGCAGCGCCCGCAATTTTTCGAGGTCGATCTGGCCGACAGCGCCGAAGCCTTTCGGTTTCGTGTGGCCTTCACCAAGAACCGTATCGACGAAATCGACGGCGGTGGCGAATGTTCCATCGCTGTTGCGGCCATAGGCGCCGACTACATGGGCCCCGAGATCCATCAGCGGTACGCCGAGCAGCGGCTCATGCATGACGACGATGCGTTGCGGATTGTCGGGTATGGAAACGCTGCGACCGGCGGCGTCGGTGACGGTGCGCTCGGCGGCAACGGTGGTGCCTGCAGCTAGAAGGGCGGCGATGAGGATTGCTGTTCGCATGGCATTCTCTTTGATGGTTTTAATGGCTGTTGGTTCTGCGCAACGACTGGAGGCGCAGCGTCAGGATGAAAAGCGGCACGCCGATCAGCGTCAGCGCGAGGCCGATCGGCATCGGCGTGTCGGCCAATAGCCCGCGGGACAGCGTATCGGCGGTCACCACCAGGATGCCGCCGGTGAGTGCCGAAAGGAGAAGCTTGGCGCGGCCGACGGCGGGTGAAATGAAGCTGGCAAGATGCGGGGCAATGACGCCGAGAAAGGTCAGTGGACCCACGGCCGTCACCGAGGAGGCGCTGAGAAGGACGGCGAAGACGATGACGAGCGGGCGCGAATGCTGGACGGTTTCTCCCAGCGCCATGGCCATCTCGTTGCCGAGGTCGAAGACCGCAAGTGCTCGGCCCAGCAGGAAAAAGCCGACGAGGCTCATGGCGAAAAGCGGGGCGAAGACGAATATGGTCTGCCAGTTCGCCTGAAACAGCGAACCGGCCATCCAGTCCGCCAATGACAGGGAGGTTTCCGCCGGCGTGTAAAGCAGAAGCACGGACGAGACGGAGGAAAGCGCGGATTCGATGGCAATCCCCATCAGGAGGATGGCAAGCCCGCTTGAACGGTCACGCCCGACGAGCGCGATCAGCAGAAAGGCTACCGCCAGTCCGCCTCCGACCGCCGCAAGCGCAACCATTATTTTCGGTGCGGCAGGCATCAACACCAGAAGCAGCATGATCGTCGTCATCGAGCCCTGGCTCAAGCCGAAGAGACCTGGATCGGCCAGTGGATTGCGGGCGACGGATTGCAGCATCGCCCCTGCCAGCGCCACGCTCCAGCCGGCCATGAAGCCAAGCAGGATACGCGGCAATCGCACCGTCCATAACGCATAGGCCTGATCGTCAGCGATTTGCCCGCCCATAAAGCTGCGCAGCAGATCCATAAGCCCCGTGTCCGTATTGCCGAGACTGACCGAGAGGGCCGCAAGCACCAGCGCCAGCAAGAGCAGTGCGAGGCCTGCTTTCAGGTTGCCGATATTGATCTGGAGACCGCTATGCAGTCTCAGCACCGCTTTGCCATCGGTCGCGACGTCCCGTTTCATGCGAGACCCCGTGTCGAGGGCGAGAGATAGAAGCGCTTGACGATGACGATGAAGACGAGGCCGCCGAGCAAATCCATGAAGAGCCCGGTATTGACGACATAGGGTGCAAACAGGGTTTGCGCGCCAAGATCGGCCAGCACGCAGAGCCCCGCGCCGACAAGGGCGGAGGCAGGAAGCGCGAGGGTGAAATGAACACCCAGCAGCGGCCGGATCATATGCGGCACGATGAGCCCGACGAAACCAATCGGACCGCAGATCGCAACTGCAGAACCGGACGCAAGCATGGCAGCGAAAAGCGCGATGCGCGATACCAGCGTCACGTTCACACCGGCGGAGGTGGCTTTTTCCGCGCCTAACAGGACGAGCGTCAGCGGTCGGGCGAGTGCCAACAGGATCACAAGCGCGATTCCCCCGATCCACCAGAAATCGAACAGGCGCTCGGCATAGACATGGTTGATGTTGCCGCCTACCCAACTCAGGAATTCGGCGCGGCGTGTGGGGTTAGAAAGGAGCAGGGCATTGGTCATGCCGATGAGCAGCATGGAGACAAGTGCACCGGAAAGAATGAGTGACAGGCCCCGCGGGTCGTTTGCCCGTCCGGCAAGCCGCGCAACGAGTAAACAGGCGGCAAAACCGAAACCAGCACCGGCGAGCGCGGCAAGGCCCTGCAATTCGGCAGAGAGGTCGAAAACCAGCACCCCGGCAATGACGAACAGCGTCGCTCCGGCATTCAGCCCAAGGGTGGAGGGAGAAGCAAGCGGATTACGTACGACGCCCTGAAGAACGCAGCCGCTGACGGCTGTCGTCGCCCCGACATAGATGGCGATCAGCAGCCGCGGCACATGCTGGTAGAGAAGCACCGACTGCTCATAGCTGTCTGCCTCGCCACGCCCAAGCGTCGCCACGATCTCGGCAAACCTCATGCCGCCGGACATCACCACGAGGCTGAGGGCGAGGATGGCGGCCAGCAGCACTGCGGCGGCAAAAATCGGCATCACCTTCGACCTCATGCGGAAATCGCCTGTTCCTGCCGCTCGAGCCGGGGCACGCAGATGAGCCGCCCCTGACGGGAGAAAATATCGGCCTGAAGATCGAAGACGTCGGAGACATTGGCGGGCGTGATGGTCGCGGCCACCGGTCCGGATGCCAGAACGCGGCCTGCCTTCAGCATGATGACGTCATCGGCGAAGGTGGAGGCGAGGTTGAGATCGTGCAGCACGACGATCACGGTCTTGCCGTGCCTGTCCGTCAATTCGCGCACCAGTCCAAGAACGGCGTATTGATATTTCATGTCGAGATGGTTGACCGGCTCGTCCATCAAGATCACATCCGTATCCTGCGCCAGCACCATGGCGATGAAAGCGCGCTGGCGCTGGCCGCCGGAAAGCGTGTTGACCTGCGCACGTGCCTTGTCTTCCAGCCCGACGGTTTTCAGCGCCTCGGCAAACAGAACACGGTCGCGCTCGGTGGGTCCGCTCGCGAGACCGTAGCGCGCATATCCGGCAAGTTCGATCAGTTCTCCGAGCGTCATATAGTCTGGGCAGTGGCACTCCTGCGGCAGATAGGCGATACGCCGTGCCAGATGCCGGCGTCCGATCTCGCGGATCGAGCGACCCTCTAGCGTGATTGTACCGGATGACAAAGGCAGGAAACCCATGATGGTTTTCAACAGGGTGGACTTGCCGCAACCATTGGGTCCGACCAACGCCGTAACATGGCCGTTGCGAAAGCGGGCGGAGAGCCCGCGCAGGACGGAAACATGTCCGTAGCTGGCATGAAGGTCCATGGCGTCAAGCACCGGATACAACTCCTGTTACGCATGCGCCCATGCCTCGAGTTTTCGCATGGGTGGTATAACTACCTGAATTTCCTTCACGAACCTGCCGAAACAAAGCGGACTCGGTGATGGGGTCTTGATGCGACACTAAACTATAGTAAAACTCTCCACAAATCGAAATTTGCCAAACCAGCACGCAGGCTCTGTTCCGTCTGCGTCAATCGAGGTACATTATGTCAGCCGCAGCCAAGCTCCATGTCGGCATGTCGCTAGCGCCAACATGGCTCAGCGGCGAGGCATGGCGCCGGGCGGATAGTGGAATCGACGGGCTGTTTTCCAGCGATTATTTCGTCGATCTGGCCAAGCGTGCGGAAGCGGCGCATGTGGATTTCGTCTTCCGTCCGGATACGTTGTTCCTGCGCATGGAGGGTCTGGAAAGCGGCGGTGGATTTGCCAGCCTCGATCCCACCCTTCTTCTTGCGGCGATTGCTCGCGAGACCAGCCATGTCGGGCTGTTGTCCACCGTCTCGACCACCTTTCTGCCGCCTTACGTCGTTGCCCGGCAACTCCAGTCGCTAAACTGGCTGAGCAATGGCAGGGCGGGATGGAACATCGTCACCGCCCTGGACGGTCACGAAAATTTTGGCCTCAAGCAGATGCCCTCACCTCAGGAACGCTATGAGCGTGCCGCCGAATTCACCGAAGTGGTGAAAGCGCTCTGGGCGAGCTTCCCGCACGAGGCGCTGATGCTCGATCGGGACAGCGGGCGTTTTGCCGATCCCGCTCTGGTTCATCCGGTGTCCCATGAGGGCAGGCATTTCAGCGTCAAGGGCCCGCTCAACCTGCCTGCTCATGCCAGCCGCATTCCCTTGGTTCAGGCAGGAGCCTCACCGGAAGGTCGCGATTTCGCGTCATTGGTCGCCGATGCCGTGTTTGCCTCCACGCCCGATATGCAGGCGGCCATCGAACTGAGGGCCGATTTGCGCCGACGGGCTCAGGAGCACGGCCGCAACCCGGATGGGGTGAAGCTGATGCCCGGTCTCAGCCTTTATCTTGCCGACACCGCCAGTGAGGCGATGGAGCTTTTCGCCGAGACCCATGCCCGCGCCAACCGCGCGCGCATCTTTACTTCAATCCGGGACATGACAGGCCTTGACCTGTCTGATTGGCCGCTGACGCGGGTTCTTACCGCTTCCGACCTGCCGCCACCGCTGGAAGCACCGAGAAGTCGCACGCATGCAAACCTGTTACGGCGGCTGATAGAGCGCGAAGCGCTGACCGTCCAAGATCTGCTGCGGCGTCCGGAAGTTATGGGGTCGGGGCACTGGCAGATCATCGGTACGGTCGATGACGCCGTTGCAACGATCCGTCATTGGACGCATGCCGGCGCGATAGACGGATTCGTCGCGGTGCCGGGTGGTTCCGTCGCCTCGATGCGGCTGGTGCTGGAACAGTTGCTGCCCGCTCTCGCGGGCGTCGGGCTTTTTCGCTCTGCCTATTCCGGCAGTACCTTCGCGGAGCATTTGGCCGAATAGCCTATGCGCCTCCGGATTCGGCGCTCGCCCGTCTGGCCGCTTCGATCAGCAGGGGAAAATGCTGTTCGCTCTCGGCCGTGGCGACGAAGGAAACGATGGTGACGACACAGCAGACCTCGCCTTGTGCATCGAAGACAGGCGCTGCTTTGCCCGTCAGGGCTGAAAACAGGTGTTCGTTAAGTTCCGCGCCGCCTGCTTTGCGAATGGATTGTAGAGCCGCGGCGTCGGGGCGAGTGCCGCGAAAGGCGGCTGGTTGCAGCTTGCGCACGGCGGCCACTCTTTCCGCCGGAAGGTGGGCCTGGAAAACGAGTCCGCAGGCGCTGTTATCCAGCGGCAGGATATCGCCCAACGCCACGGTGCTGAGCGAGAAGCTGGCGCTGCGTGCCCATCGAACCAAGGTCGGGCCGCGCTCTGTCCAGATTGCCACGCCGCAACTGGCGCCGATCCTGGCGGCAAGCGCGTTCATTTCACGACCCGCAGTCTCGACAGGATTGATCCGCCGGAGTGCGCTGATGCCAATCCCGAGCGCTGCCGGACCAAGATCGTAACAGCCGCTGGCGGGATCCTGCGTCACGAGTTTTTCTCGTACCAGCGTCTGCATGTAACGATGGGCGGTGGAACGTCCGGTGCCTGCGCGTTTGGCCAGCTCGCCAAGCGCAAGCGCTCTATCGGATTGGGCGAGAAGGTTGAGAAACCGCGCCGCGATCGAGACGGATTGGATAAGCGCCGAGCGCTTTTCGCCTTCGTTCTCCGGCAGCTCTTCCGCTTCGTCATCCATGGAATTCAAAGACCTTTCCTCCCTTGATCGACCATCCCTATCGCATCTCGACGGAAATCGGAATGGATCTCGCAGCCCTTTCAATGGCTTCCCTGGCGGAACCGTGATGGCTGCGAGAGGCGGTCTTAGAGCGCTGTTGTAAATATAACACATCTACGTATGGAACTTTGGTTGTCCACTATACGGAACGCATTCCTTATTGCGAAATGCATCACGCTTCCGTTACGTGAAGATGACTTTAATACTCATGTTTGTTAGGGGTTTGTGATGGGGTTCAGCTCTTGCGGTCGTTTGATGAGTGGGGTCAGCGCTCTGACGCTGGCGACGGTGTTTGTGACGCCGGTTTTCGGTCAGGATCAGCGTGCGGAACCGGCGGGTGCTACCGTGTTGAAGCCGATCGTCATCACGGGTGAAAAAGTCTCCCGAGACATGAAAAACACTGCCTCGTCCGTTTCTGTCGTAACCGCCAAAGAGATAGAGAAGGACAAGACCGGCGATCCCACCGTGTCCGAAGCGATCAAGGATATTCCGAACGTCATTTATACGGACAATGTCAGCGCGCCGATCATCCGGGGACAGGATACGCAGGGACCGAATACTGGCTCGATCGCCTTCTTCACCGGTACCGTGCCGCGTGCCACCATCAATGTGGATGGCCACTATCTCGGCTATAATGAATTCATCTACGGTGCGACTTCGATCTGGGATCTGGAAAGCATCGAGGTGTTCCGTGGTCCGCAGACCACCTCTCAAGGGGCAAACGCCATTGCTGGCGCCATCGTGGTCAATACGAAGGATCCGACTTTCACGCCGGAAACTTCCTATCAGGCCGAGATTGGCAATTACCACCAGAAGCGCGCGTCCTTCGCTTCTTCCGGCCCGTTGATCGAGGATCAGCTGGCCGCGCGCATGGCGATCGATTACTCCGGCCGTGATACGTTCATCGACTACATCAATTCCAACTTTGCCCATGAAGGCACCGATCAGGATTTCAAGGAGTTCAACGGGCGTTTCAAGCTTCTGTGGGAGCCGCCGGAAGTGCCCGGCCTGTCGACAAAGCTGACCTACTCCTACAACGCCTCCAACCGTCCCGGCCAGGAGGCGGCATCGCGGCCTTTCGAAGACCTCCAGCACGTTACCACAACGATGCCGAACTTCCGCCAGTACACCAATGTCGGCATTCTCGATATCAATTACGATTTCGAAAACGGCGCGAAACTATTCAACCAGACGCAGCTCTCCTCTTCCACCGTCCACCGCAGGGTAGGTCTGCCCAACAGAGGGGATGCCGATATCGACCTGACCAACGCCTCGCATGAAAGCCGGGTGACATTCGGCGATCAGGAGGATGTCCTGAGCGGTGTCGTTGGACTGTTTTACGCGCATACCGAAGCCGAGGAAGTTCTTTATCTCGCAGGAACGTCGCGCTTCAATGATACCAAGGATAATCTTGGCCTCTTCAGCGAACTCAGCTATCGCTTGACCGATCAATGGACCCTGACGGGCGGCCTCCGCTATCAGCGCGACCAGATCGAGCGTTCGGGCTATAGAGCGCTTACCACCGGCAACAGCTCTGTCAATTACGACGAAACCTTTTCGGACATCTTGCCGAAAGCGTCGCTGGCCTATGCCATCAATGACGACTGGACCGTGGGCGGCCTGATCAGCCGCGGCTATAATCCCGGCGGTGTCGCATTCGATCTGACGACAAGCAACTGGCGGACCTTCGACAAGGAGACGCTTTGGAACTACGAGCTATTTACGCGTGCCAATCTCTTGGACGATACGCTCACAGTAAACGGCAACCTGTTCTACACGGATATGAAGAACGCGCAGTTCAATGTTCCGGTTGTTGGTTCAACCGGCCTGAGCGAATCCTACACGGTCAATGCGCAAGAGGCTCACGCCTATGGTCTGGAGCTCGGCGCAGACTATAAGGTTCTCGACAATCTGACGCTAAAAGCCAGTGCGGGTCTCTTAAAGACGAAGATCGACGAGATTTCCAGTAACGCGCAGTATGCCGGAAAGGAATTTGCCAAGTCGCCGGGTTACAGCTTCACCATCGGCGCCAGCTGGGATGTGACGGATAAGTTTACCGTTTCAGGCCAGGTTCGCCATGTTGACGGTTATTATTCCGATACGGACAACAAGGCCATTTATGCCATCGATCCCTATACGATCGCGGATGTGCGGGCGAGCTACAAGCTTCGGGACGAACTCGAGGTCTACGGCTACGTCAAGAACATCTTCGATGAGCGCGCCCCAACGCTACTGAAGGAAAATCGCAGCGGCAATGTCGGCATCGAGGCCAGCATGACCGAACCGCGCATGTTCGGCGTCGGTGTGCGCGGCACGTTCTGAGCGCTTGGGGCACGGGCTCACGAGCTGATGCAATTCATATCCTCGTCGCGACGAGCTTGAGGGCGGCGAGGTAATTATCCCCGTGCTGGTCGTATCGCGTCGTGAGGCTGCGTATCTGCTTGATGCGGTTGAAGAACCGTTCCACGAGATTGCGCTGGCGGGATACTCCGGCTGACGCTGATTGTTTGCCCTCGATTGGACTTTCAGAGATATTCGCCCAGCATTCTCGTCGCTTGGCAAAGTCGAGAATTGCGTCGGTGTCATATGTTCTGTCAGCAAGGATCGTTTCGCCTGGCTGGAGTTTGCTCGGCAGCTTTTCGGCGATAGGTGTATTGGCAGCTTGGCCAGCGGCGACTTTGCACTCCGCCCTCCAGCATGACACCGTCCTGATCGACCGCGCGCCAGAGCCAGTGCTTTGCGGCGGATCGAAACGACGGCTTCTTAGGGTGCCATTTGACACCCAGCCGACCGGCTGAGCGGTGACGGATCACGCTGGCAAAGAGCCGGCCGAATTTCTCTGCTCAAAGACGGAACGTCTGGTGCGAGACAGTTAATCCTCGTGTCGCAGGCGCATTCAAAAGTTGAATATAATATTAAATACATCGACTGCGAGAATTCAGCAAACTCGGCGGGAAAATGTCGCGGAGGTGGAGGGGAACGCGGTTTGTCGTGCCCCTTCATCACCTAACATGCTCCGAGTTCCCCTCATTTTACGATGCCACTTGCGGTGAAAAAAGCGCGGCCCTTCCGGGCCGCCGCCGCTGCCAGACCGTCAGCGGCACCTGCAGCAGAGCGGACAAGCACGCGGGCAGCAAATTTGCCATCGCGAAAACATCCCAAGAGTCCACGCTGGTTCCCTGGCACCCGGTCATCGATCGGCGGCTCGGACGGGAGGTGTCCGGTATCTTTCCGGGGTGTCTTGATCTTCCTGGTGCGGGGTTGAAGGTGGGGTATTAGGCTTTGAGCCAAGATAGGCTTGTTTCATATAGCGCTGGAGCGTGCGGATCGATACGCCGGACTGTCCGGCAACCTCTCGCATACCACGGCCCTCAAAATGCAAAGCGTAACAGGCATCGCGAACGCCATCCTCATCCATGGCCTTTGGTCGTCCTATGACGCTTCCCCTTGCCCTTGCTTCCGCCAAGCCCGCCCGCGTTCTCTCCGCTATGATTGCACGCTCGAATTCAGCAAGTGCGGCCATCATATGGAACATTAAACGACCGCCCGGTGAGGTGGTGTCAATGTTCTCCATCACTGAACGGAAATGGACTTGTCGCCTTCCAAGTTGATCAATCAGCTGCACAAGTCCGGATAATGAGCGACCGAGGCGATCCAGACGCCAGACCACAAGTGTCCCGCCTGGCGTTAGACTCTCAAGAGCGGCTTCCAGCCCCTCTCTAGCAAAACTGTAGCCTGATCGACCCTGATCCTCGTAAATGCGATTGCACCCGGCGCCTCGAAGCGCGCTAAGTTGGAGATCAAGTCTTTGTTCCTCCGTCGAAACGCGCGCATACCCTATTATCATAAGTTATCTGTCCGTCATCATATGTAGCTAGAGGGCAAAAGCTCCCTCTGCTTGCCCACCGTAACAGCATGGTTGTTCCTATCCGCACTCTCTTTTCAACATTGCTATAAGAAGCGAGGGTAGGTATTCAGATGCCGTTCTGTGGTCACAATTCCTCAAGGTCATTGATATTGGTTGGAGCTTTGAGTTGAAAATTTAATAGTCATTGTTATCACTTGGCACTTGTAAATGTTTTGTTACGAAACAATCGCAGGCCACGGCTATTCGTGGTTGCTGCGTAGCGAGAACCATTGTTCCGTCCAGCTACACAGCAATGAACTGTCACAATTCCGCAAGTGAGCTGACTGTCAGCTTATCCAGATGCCGGCTAAGCGTTCGTCGGCAGACATTCAACTCCTTTGCGACCTGTGAAGGGCGCCGTTTCAGCCGTTCGATTGCGTGCTGAGCTCCAAGCACCTGATCCATTGTCAGTGCTCTCGGGCGGCCAAGCCGCGCACCCCTGACCTTTGCAGCTGCCATCCCGGCCCGTGTCCGTTCGCTGATGAGCGAGCGCTCGAACTCGGCAAGGGCTGCCATCATATGAAACATCAGCTTGCCGCCTGAAGAGGCGGTGTCGATATTTTCGCTGAGCGACCGGAAATGGACGTGACGTTTTCCGAGTTGCTCCAAAAGTCCGACCAACCCGACGAGTGAGCGTCCAAGCCGATCGAGCCGCCAGACCACAAGCATATCACCTGGCAAAAGCGCGCTTAAGGCTGCTTCCAGGCCAGCGCGTTCGAAATCGGAACCGGATTGCCCGTGATCGGTAAAGACCCGGTCACATCCTATCCTTTCCAGAGCTTGTACTTGAAGGTCGATCTTCTGCTCTCCTGTCGATACACGCGCATATCCCACGATCATTTTGATACTCACTTTCCGGCTCAGGACGGACGATGCGGCGCGAGCGGAAGTTTTATTGTCCTGAAAGCCCTTTTTTACACAGCTGATCCGAACGGCCGGGCCCTTGACAAAAAGGGTCCTTTCTGTCGCCCCCCGGCGACGGATTAACGCACGTCAAAATTCTTCAATGATTTCAGTTCGTGGGTTCCGAAGAATCGTTAAATAGTAGATGCGACGCCATATGGTCAGAATCGACCAATTTTGTCGGGTGTCTCTACGGAGGCAAGCGCTGCGGACACTGGCGCCACGCCTCAATTGCTGGATTTCTCCGTCCCGAGTCTGCCTTGGTGCACTGATGTGTTGGGGGCGCGTCTTGTGCCGAGCTCCCGCGCGGGAGTGGTTTCGGGTCAGCGTTTCATTCTGCCGCCTTCCGGTTTTGGGGGCAGGCATTGATGCGCGGCAACCTGGATATATCGGACATCAATCTCGCTGCGGAAACGGCAAGTGAGACCTCGGCGTCCGGTTCCTTTCCGGTCGTTACGTGGCGCATCACACGGAATGCCCTGTCGAATGTCTTGATGCTATCCCACGGCATTGCGATTGTCGGGTGCGGTGGACTTACGGATTTGCTTCTATGGCGAGAGCCGCCGTTTCGCCCTGATTTTAGCGAAGTCTCGATCGCCTCTGTGGTGTTTTACGTTCTCGTCTCTGTGGTCATCGGGAACTATTCAGCAGAGTCGGGTGCGAAGGTTTCCGTTGGCTATTTGAAGTCAGCGATAGCATGGCTCGGTGCCGTTCTCCTCCTTGCTCTGGTGAGTTTGGCGGTTAAGAGCAGCGGTCAATACTCTCAAGTTGGTTCGATCTTTTTTGCTCTGGCAGGCCTGGTTGCAATTACGGCTGTCAATGGGCTCGCGTCACGGTTCATAGCGGTGCGCCTTAAAAAGCGCTCCATCGCGTTTGCTCGGGTCCATATGGTAACCTTACAGGCGCACCCGACCCAGTTCGACGTTGTCTGGGTACCTCCGCCTGGGATCGAAGTCGTCGAGCGACATTTCATTCCTGTATCGTCTCCTGAATTCCCCGAGCAATGCCGTGACGTTCGGGCCATCCTTCAGCGGTCGGTGGCGAAAGGGTGCTGCGATCAGATCCTGCTGGCAGCGTCGTGGCAGGACGCCAGCCGGATCTCAGCCCTTCTGCGGGAAATCGGGCCGTTGCCAGCGCCGGTCGTTCTCCTGGCAGATCCAGCGTTTGTTGGACTGAGCCAGCATCGTCGCATCACCTTAGGGAATAATGTCGGCTTCGAGCTGCAGTCTGCCCCTTTGGGATTGAGTGCGCGGTGGGCCAAGCGTGCGTTAGACGTTGTCGCTGCGGCTGCGTTGATCGTTCTTCTTAGCCCGGTGATGCTTCTGGCTATTTTGGCCATATGGCTCGAAACAGGTTCCCCGATCCTCTTTCGCCAGGACAGACGCGGTTTCGGCGGGGTGCCATTCAAAATCCTGAAATTCCGAAGCATGACAGTTACCGAAAATGGCGCCGATATTCCGCAGGCGCAGCGCCAAGACCCACGCATCACACGTGTTGGGCACTTTCTGCGACGCACAAGCATCGATGAGTTACCGCAGCTGTTCAACGTCCTGAACGGCGAGATGTCGCTCGTCGGACCAAGGCCGCATGCGATGGCTCATGACGATTACTACGACCGTTTCATCGAGCACTATGCGTTCCGTCATCATGTGAAACCAGGAATCACCGGCTGGGCTCAGGTGAATGGCCTGCGAGGCGCAACAGAGACGTCCGAACTCATGCGGTCTCGTATCGAACACGACCTCTGGTACATCAACCATTGGTCGATCTGGCTAGACGCGAAGATTATTTTCCTCACCGCTTTAAAGGTCTTCCGCGATGACAACGCCTATTGATGTCAATGTGCGGCCGGCCGCCGGAAGAGGCTGGTACGTATTTCGCTCTGTGGCGCGCGGGGAGGGGTCGGCTGAGGCCAATCTCACTAAGCAGGGTTTCGTTCATTTCCTGCCAAAGGTCATAGTCACGAAGCGGCATGCCCGTCGGTATATTACCCAAAAGGAATGGTTGTTCCCGCGGTATGGGTTCCTTCTGATGGATCTGTCCCGTGACAGATGGCGAAGTGTCAACGGGACTTACGGTGTCGATCAGTTGGTCATGGGGCTTGATGGTCCTCAACGCGTTCCAACCAAGGTGATCGAAAACCTGCAAGCAGCGACCGGTCCAGACGGTCTGTTCTCCCCCGATGCTGAATTGCTCCCTGGCGTGACAGTGCGAGTGAGGCAGGGCCCCTTAACGGGAACGCTGGGGGTTTTGCAAAACCTGGATGGTCGGGGGCGTGTCGAACTTCTCCTTGATCTCATGAATAGCCAGGTGCGGACCACTGTTGCCCGCGAGTGGATTGAAATCAAAGCATAGGGTCCCGCAGCTGTGGGATTTGTTTGGGAAATAACCCGGTTGGAGCATGGCTTCACCCGGATGGCGGTAGCGTGGAAACCGCCTGGAATATCATTCCGAAGGAAGAGAAACGTTGAAGATAGTGGTAATTGGTGCAGGCTATGTCGGTTTGGTCTCCGGAGTCTGTTTCGCCGACTTTGGCCATGACGTTGTTTGTGTGGAAAGTGATGTGTCCAAGATTGAAGCTCTCCTGGCGGGAAGAGTTCCAATCTACGAGCCCGGTCTTGAGGAACTTGTTGCCAATAACAGGCGTGCTGGGCGGCTCTCATTCAGCAATAATCTCTCCGATGCTCTGGACGGTGCAGATGCGGTGTTTATCGCTGTAGGCACACCATCGCGCCACGGTGACGGGCATGCGGATCTCTCCTATGTCTACGGGGCGGCCAGGGACATAGCTCGATCCGTAAAGCGGTTCACAGTCGTGGTAACGAAATCGACAGTTCCCGTAGGTACCGGTGACGAGGTCGAGCGCATCATCCGCTCGGAAAACCCGGCCGCCGATGTGGTCGTCGCATCCAATCCTGAATTTTTACGTGAAGGTGCGGCAATCACCGATTTCAAGCGGCCTGATCGCATTGTGGTCGGGACGCAAGACGAGCGGGCCCAAGCCGTCCTTACGGAAATCTACCGGCCCCTCTTCCTCAATAAGTCTCCGATAATATTCACGGACAGACGGACCGCAGAACTGATCAAATATGCCTCCAACGCATTTTTGGCCATGAAGATCACTTTCATCAACGAGATCGCCGATCTCTGCGAGCGGGTCGGCGCGAATGTACAGCACGTGGCGCGGGGGATAGGCGCTGATGGACGTATAGGTTCAAAGTTCCTTCATGCTGGCGCTGGTTACGGTGGGTCCTGCTTTCCGAAGGACACGCTGGCACTGGTGAAGACAGCGCAGGACCATGGTAGCCCCGTTCGCCTGATCGAGACGACCGTCACCGTTAACGATGAACGTAAACGGGCGATGGCGCGCAAGATCATTCTGGCCTGTGACGGTGACGTGCGGGGTAAAACCATTGCAATTCTTGGGTTAACCTTCAAGCCAAACACTGATGACATGCGCGAGGCGCCGTCTCTGTCGATTATCAAGGCGCTTGAAGAGGCGGGTGCTACGGTACGCGCTTATGATCCCGAAGGTGTCAAGTCAGCGCGCGCAATGCTGCCCAACGTAGTGTTTTGCGACAATGCCTATGAGGCTGCGGAAGGTGCCTGCGGAATTTCACTGGTGACTGAATGGGATCAGTTTCGAGCACTCGACTGGTCGCGGCTTCGCCTGCTGGTGTCCGAGCCGGTCTTCATTGATTTGCGCAATGTTTACACGCCGGAAGAAGTCACCAGACACGGCTTTTCATACCATTCCATCGGGCGACCGGTCTCTCCGGGCAATTGACCCTTTCTCATCCAGCTCTGCGACCCACCTCAACGGCACGGACCCTCTCCCCGGCTTGCCGCTCCCGGGCAACTTAATGATAGGAGCTTTCGCATGAAGCGAAGACAGTTTTGTTATTCGGTCTTATCGCTCGTTGGCGTTTCGAGTTGCTCGTCGCTTCCAGGCAGCGGCCCGGGCGCGCGTGACGTCGCGTCCAAAGCCACGGCATCCTTAAGGGAAACTGCTACGAGTGCGTTCAAATACGTATCGGTTGACCTTACTCAACAGGTTCTTGCTGTTTTGGGAGATCCCGGTCCGGGCTCTTTTTTACGAAGTTTTGGCAAGGGACGGAGTGGCCCGCCAGAACTGATGGTTGGCGTCGGAGATACCGTGTCCATCACCATATTTGAATCGCAGTCGGGTGGATTGTTTGTTCCCAATGACGCGGGTTCTCGGCCCGGCAACTATGTGACACTTCCCTCGCAAACCGTAGATCAAAAAGGCTATATTTCCATCCCTTATGCTGGCGCGGTTCTTGCAAAAGGTCGCACGCTGGGTGTGATCCAGGCAGATATCGTCAAGAGGCTGTCGTCACGGGGCCATCGAGCCTCAAGTGGTTATCTCCGTTACGAGTCAAGCCTCTAACGAGGTAACCGTGATCGGTCAGGTTGGGTCGCCCGGCAAGCTCAATATCAATTCCGGCGGAGATCGCGTGCTCGATATTCTGTCGCGCGCCGGGGGTATTACCAATGCAGGTTATGAGACGTTTGTGACTCTGCAGCGGCGCGGCACCAAGGCAACGATCTATTTCTTGAACTTGGTGGATGACTCGAAAGAAAATATCTATGTAGCGCCAGACGACACGCTCTATGTCTATCAGGAGCAACGGTCATTTACCGCCTTCGGGGCTTCGGGTAACAGCGGACAGTTCAAGTTCGAGCAGGAGCATGTATTGCTCTCGGATGCCGTGGGCAAGGCCGGGGGACTTCTCGATTCTCAAGCCGATCCCGGCCAAGTGCTGCTGTATCGACTGGAGCATCGCGCAAACCTCGAAAAGATGAAGGTGAATCTCTCGGCATTTGCTCCAGACGTTCTGGAGGTGCCGACAATCTATCGCGCCAATTTCCGCGATCCCTCTTCATTCTTCGTGGCCAAGAAATTCTTCGTACATGATCGTGACGTGCTTTACGTCACAAACGCCGACCAGGTCGAATTGTTCAAGTTCCTCACACTCATCACCGGCATTGTCGGCGCGGCAGCCTCGACGGCCGCAGACGTCGCTACAACCAGAAATGCGGGCCGGTATCTCAGCCAATGAACTCTAACAGAGAAGTGAGTTCCATAACTTGCCCCCATTGTCAGCTCATGGAGATCTTGGACATGAAACGTCTTTTGCTGTTGTTGGGAATATCTGCATCAGTCCTTACGCAGGCATTCTCTTTCCCTGCCGTTGCACAGAATGCTTCCACGGCGGTAAGTGGCGGGGCCTGCGGCGGATCATATAATCTGCCGGACAAGCTCCCTGGCCAGCAACTTTCGGATTTTAAGTCCAATCCGGAAGCGCTGCTGAAGAGCAATCCGGTCGGTGGGCTGCAATTGAGCGGTGAAGTCAAGGCGCTGACGGAGACGGACCCGTCAGCCGCAGTTGATGCGCTCCTCGAGATTGCACGCTCGGCAAATTCGACGCAAGCAGCCGCCATCGGATCAGGCTTGGGGCAGGCGGCCACGGCAATCATGGCGATTGACAAGCTGTGCGGTGACGACATTGCGCGCAGGATTGCCAGCTCCGGCTTGAGTGACGTGCTGATTGGCTACAACATGGCGACGACCCAAACACTGATGCTGTCTGCCAGTGGCGCAGATGTTGGTGCTGGTGTCGGAGGGGGAGTTGGTGTCGGAGGGGGAGTTGGTGGCGTCGTGAACGGAAGCAGAGGTGCTCCTTCAGTCGGCGCGACAACAAGTGCGAGCGGCAGCTCAAGTCATACCAACACCGCCGATACGTACAGTTTTTCGGGCTCGACCATTACCTGCTCGACATCGGTTAGTCCCCGGCGAACATGCTGAGTATCTCCTGTCAAGTTGGGAGCCGTTGAGCCCCGCTGATACGGTACAAGAAGCATCCCTTCGATAGATATCGGATTCGAGAGTTTGTCAGGGACCGCCTGAAACTGAATCCTGAAAAATCAATGAAAACAAAGCAGTCGAGTGTGTGTCTCGCTTAATCGCTATTTGACAGACATGAGAGTGCTTTCACAAGGATCCGGCATGTCCGATCGCGCAGTAGACAATCGCCTTGAAACTATTCCGCCTAAAGAGAATCCAACAGGAGTACAAACAACAATTGACGTCGTCGGGCTCATAGCTGCTTTACGTCGACAAAAGATGGTCGTTGTTATCGCGACATGTTCAGTCCTCTTGCTCGGCGCGGTCTATTGCGTTTCAGCGGTGCCTCGTTACACGGCTACGAATGAGATTATTATCGATAGCCACAAGAACCTTTCGGACCTGACGGCAAGCCTGGCCGACGCGACGCTAGATACGGCTGCCATTGACAGCCAGGTCGAGGTTATCAAATCGGATAACGTCGCAGCGTTGGTGAGCCAAGAGTTGCAGCTTGATCAGAACGAGTTGTTTTTGAATGGCGGTGGTTTGTTGTCCGCCGTCAGAAGCACAATTTCGCATATCGTCAACTTCGGGTCATGGTTTGTCTCGCCGTCGGTCAACGAGGAGGAAAGGCGGCAGGCTGTCCGGGAGGCCATCATCGCAAAGCTTGAGAGCAATCTTGAGGTCAAGCGTGTTGCGCGAACCTATATTCTGACCGTCAGCTATACATCGCCCAATCCCAAGTTATCCGTCGATATCGCCAACGCCTACGCGGATGCCTACTTCACGGATCAATTGAATGCCCGCTATGAGCAGGTCAAGCGCGCCAGTGGCTGGCTTCGGGATCGCCTGACCGAACTCAAGTCAAGTTCAATTCAGGCCGATATGGCGATCCAGCAGTTCAAGGCGAAGCACGGGCTGGTGTCTTCAGGTGATGGCAAGTTTATCGGTGACCAACAGGTTACTGAACTGACCTCGCAACTGTCTGCTGCGCATGATCAAACAGCGAATGCCGAAGCCCGCCTGAAGCAGATTACGGATATTATTCAATCGGGTAGAACCGATGTCGCCGTCACGGATCAATTGGGCAGCGCTGTTATCAATGATCTGCGCACCAAATATCTCAAGGCAGCCAAGACGGCGCAGGAGCTGACCAGTAAACTCGGCCCAACGCACTACCAAGTGGTCAGTCTTCATAAGGATATGGATGAGTACCAGCGGCTAATCTTCGTAGAGTTAAAGCGTATCGCGATGACCTATACTTCAGACCTTGAGGTCGCACGGACGCGCGAGAAAACGCTGAACGATTCAATGAATACCCTCGCGGGGGAGCAGACGTCGTCCAACGAGGTCATGGTGCAATTGCGTCAATTGATCCGGGAATCGGACAGCTACCAAAACCTGTATACGACATTCTTGCAGCGCTATCAGGATGCACTTCAGCAGCAATCGTTTCCGACGACAGAGGCGCGCACCATCACCAGCGCCACCCTGCCCAGCAAGCCAAGCTGGCCCAATATACCGTTTGTGATGGTCTGGTCGGGCTTGGTGGGTCTGATGCTTGGCGGTAGTCTGGCAGCATGGCGGGAGTATAATGATCAAGGCTTCCGTACGCCCGATCAGGTGCGGGAGGTCACCGGACTTCATTTCATTGGCATGCTTGAGAAACTGCCTAGCAAAAAAAATGAGCCCGAACAGGCAGAGAGCCCTGATGCCCGCCATGTGCTTATACGTGAGCCTATCATGCGGCACGTGCTTGAAATGCCTCTGTCGGGCTTTGCCGAAACGTTGCGGTCAGCGAAGGTCGAGGTCGATCTTCAGATCAATGCAGGGCGGAAGGTCATTGGCATCGTCTCTGTGATGCCCGGCGAAGGTAAGACAACAACGGCGAAGAACCTTGCAAGTCTCATTGCTTTGCAGGGCGCTCGTGTTCTCCTTATCGATGCGGACTTTCGTAATCCCGGAATGACGCGACGCATGGCCCCCCATGTTACGGCCGGGTTGATCGAGGTACTTCGGAGAGAACGGCCACTGGAGGAACTTTTGTTGCGGGAGCCGGAAAGCGGCCTCCTGTTCTTGCCAAGCGTCACGAAGAAACGGATTCTCGACAGTCAGGTTCTCCTTGCCTCAAATGAGATGGAGAAATTGCTCGAGGAAGCCGCTGCCAATTTTGATTATGTGATCGTTGATCTGCCGCCACTGGGACCCGTCATCGATGTCCGCGGGATCAGCCGCTTCTTCAATGCCTTCGTCTTCGTGGTCGAATGGGGCACCACGCCGCGCCGTGTCGTTCGGCGAGTGCTGGAAGAAAACAGGGATATCTACGAAAAAACCGTTGGCCTGATCTTCAACAGTGTCATCAGCGCACGGATGAGGAAATACAATTACGGTGAATCACGCGGATACTATTACGGAAAGTATGCGTACTATTACACGGATAGCGGAACCGGTAAGGAGAGGGCGGGTGGCAAGAAAACGCGCTTGTGAGACGCTTTCTCTATTTGGTCCTGGCGATCGGGGCCAGCAGCCTTCTCTTTCTGACGGCCGGCAACGTGCTGCTGGATATCTTGCCGACCAGTGATGTTCGCCGTCTCGGTCGCGCAGCTGAACTCGCAGCACTCAGTCGTCAGTCGGTTACCGAGCGGGCAGGGGTATTCGATGCCAGCAGTTGGATAGACCCCAAGGTTCTGACAGAGGTGGCAGACTCGAAAGCGATGAAAGCCGCAGAAAGCAGCTGTCTGGACGAGGTGTCGCGTGGTGTATTGGCAGTCCGGCTGGGCGCGCTCGATCAGGCAATTTGGTCGGAAGCCAGGGATAGGGACATCCAGAGCCTTCTTGCCGCTGCAAATCGGGCTGTGAAACATCGGCTTCAATGCACGCCGACCGATGGCAACGCATGGATGCTTCTTGCCCAAATTCTGGTGCAGCAAGGCGGTGACATGGCGAGCCTCACTCGCTTGCTAGATCTTTCGTATTTTTACGCCCCAGCGGAAAAATGGATCATGATTCCTCGCTTGCGACTGGTGGGAACTTTGGTGGATACAGGGAGGATCACCCTGCCGCCACAGCACGGACTTGACATTGAGCGCGTCATCAGGCTGGGCGAACCTCGCGAGATCGCCTCGCTCTATAGTGAGGCTGGAGAACGATCACGACAGTTGATGCGAACCGTGATTGACCGGCAACGTCTCGATCGCCAGGTACGTATCTTGAAGATCATTGATGCGCTCGGGGTTTCCTATCCTGTGCCTTTGAACTGTCGACCGCCGGCTTTGAACGGTCCACCGGGGGCGGAGCTTGATCTGAAGCGTCCGGCGGAACTCGTCGTCGCCTGTGCAAAATAGGGTTTACGGAATTCTCAAAGATCCAGACAGTCATCCGGCAGGGACGAAGTATCAGGCAAATGCGATGAGGAGAGCGGGGGCATGGCAGCAGCCGTTTTTCATGGGAATGCGTGCCGTCTTTTTTCTCGTCCTTGTCTTCCCGATGCTGACATTCGGTGCGGTGGATTTCGAACCGCTGGCCGTTATTACCATGGTGGTCGGGGTGAGCGCGGCGATCATGTGCTGGCGTCCGTTTCCATATCCGCGTGTGTCCTTCATTGCGGGGGTGGCGCTTGTCTGCCTCGTCGTTCTCGCTTTGACCCAATATGGGCAATCGTTACGGTTCTTCGACAACCCGTGGGAGCATCCCGCCTGGAGTTATATCAGGTCGTTTGTCGGACCGGTCGAGGGAGCCATGTCCGTGACACCGGAGCAGACCAAGGCTGATATCATCGTATGGTCACCGCTCCTGACTTTTGTCGTGGCGCTTCATCTCTTCAACCGTCGAGGCGAGGCCTTTCTGCTCCTGTCGATATTGTCGTATCTCGTAGCGGCGGTGGCAGCGATCAGTCTTTGCCAGTTCCTGCTTGCCCCTATGACGGTCGGGTTTGAGACGAAAACCGCCTATATCGGCAGTCTCACCGGCTTTTACATCAACAGGAATTCCGCAGGCACCTATTTTGGCATCGGTATTGTTATCAATGCCGGTTTGCTGGGTTTCTACTTGCAGAGTAGTAGCCTCAGGGCCCTTGCCAGCAAGGTCTTGAACCCCGGTCGCCTGACCAATGTGGAAAAAGCTACGTTTTATATGATAGTTGGTCTGCTCATGGACGTATTGGCGCTCGCGGCCACCCAGTCGCGTGGTGCAACGGCGTCGGTCTTCATCGGGCTGATCTGTCTCGTGTGGCTCTTCAATGGAGGGAAGAGGCGCCGTCGCCGTTCCGCCCCGAGATCAATTGCTCGAGGGTGGCGTTTGGCGCTCATCGTCAGTTTGATGTCGACAGCGACAGTGGTTGTTGCACAAGAAGCTATCTACCGCATGGGGGCTCAATCGGTCGATCAGGCACGGCTGTGCACATTTTCATCGACGGCGCAGGCGGTGCGAGACAATTGGCCGCTTGGCTCCGGTTTCGGCAGTTTCCCGGATGTGTTCCCCGCCTATCGCTCACCGCAATGTTCCGGTATCGAGGGAGTCTGGGATGCTGCCCATAACTCCTACCTTGAGGGAGCGCTTGGGCTGGGCATCGTTTTCGTCGTCGTTTTAGGGGTCGCGCTGACAGCGCTCGGATGGGCGCTTGTGACAGGCTTGCTTGAGCGGTCCCGCTACCGCTTCGCGCCGGTCATTGGCCTGACAAGCCTTCTCGTTGTCGCCTTGCATTCACTCGTAGATTTCCCCCTGCAAATCCCCGGAAACGCGCTCCTTCTTGCAGCCCTTCTTGCTGGCTGCGTGACGATCTCACTGGGAGAAAGACCATCGTTCGATCCGCTCGCGGATACGGCAGTGCAGCGCAGGTCGGCGGCAGATCAATCCTGATGCGAAAGTTGGTTGATTTCTTCGTGAAGCTCCTGCCTGAGCGGGAAGAGGTAACAATCGCGCGCGCCGTTGCAAGAGTTCCCGATGGTGTGCGGGTGTACGTGATCGGCGATATCCATGGTCGCGCGGACCTGCTTGCGCAAACCTTTGCCAAAATCGATGCCAATGAGGCCGCACACCCCTTCAAGCGTAATGTCACGGTGCTTCTAGGTGACTATGTTGACCGCGGTTTGCAGTCCCGCGAGGTCATTGATCAGTTGATCGAACGGCAGATGACGCGGCGTGTGGTGACGCTGCGTGGCAATCATGATGACAGCATGCTGCGTGCGCTGAACGATATGGACATCGCACTGCGGTGGCTGGCTGCGGGAGGCCGCGAAACACTCCATGCTTATGGTATTACTGTTCCCGTCAATATCGACCGTGATAACGTTCATACCGTGATGGCTCTGGCCGTGAAGCAAATTCCCGCCGAACATAAAAGCTTTCTCGAAAGACTCCGCCTCTACGTAACGATCGGTGATTATGCCTTTGTTCACGCAGGCATCCGACCAGGAATCGCGCTTGAAAACCAATCAGCGGTGGATCTTATGTCGATCCGGCAACCCTTTCTCGACTGTGTCCTGCCGCATGATTTCATGATCGTGCATGGGCACACGCCGGTCACTAGCCCGGTTTTCAGGTCGAACCGGATCAATGTCGATACGGGCGCCTATATTACCGGGAATCTCACCTGCCTGGTTTTGGAAGAGGACAGGCAGTTTATTTTAGAACCCCGGAATGAAACTTGCCAAACTGTGCCCGGAAAAATCAGATGCGGCACAGAGAACTGAGAGCATCGCACTGCTTCTTTATCGCTGGGCGACACGGTGGCTCCCTAAGCCGGTATTGTTACCCGATCACAGGCCCGACGGGCATCACCCGGGTATAAGGCTGAGAAACGTCAGGTTATGAATCGAAGAGATCGCGACAGCGTCAAGTACGCCCCCCACGCGTTTTTTGCGATGTTAGCATTGCGACTGGTCTCTGCGGTATGCCCTGCCTTGCTTCCGGCTTGATCAAAATCACGGTCTTGAGAACGGCGCTCTCCTCGATTGGCTTGCAGGCAGCCTATGTCCCGTTGGTTATTTACTGTGTGCTTTGTTCAGTGAAACGAAGTCAGACGAAGTCGATGCCCAACCGCCTATCTGACGAGGCACCGCCTGCGCCCGCTTCGTCTCAAACAGAAGCTGTTCCGTAGCGCCTACGGGCACGCAGAGCTTCAATCCAAAGGATGGAATATGACAGGTAAGATTGTCCCTGTGATCATGGCAGGGGGCAAAGGCACGCGGTTGTGGCCGTTGTCACGTGCCACGGCAGCCAAGCAGTTTTTGACATTGATTGGCGACGAGACACTTTTTCAGTCCACTCTCTCGCGCGTAGCCGACAAAACTGTCTATGAGGCACCCTTGGTGGTGACCAATGAAGACTTCCGGTTTCTGGTCGCCGAGCAGGCGCGCGCCAAGGATATGGCGCTGTCTGGTATCGTTCTGGAACCTGTGGCGCGCAACACCGCGCCCGCCTTGGCCGCGGCAGCACGTATTGTCGTGGATAGGTTTGGTGAAGACACCATGCTGTTTGTGCTGCCGTCGGACCATGCGATCACGATGGATGACAATTACCAAGCCGCCACCTCTGCCGCTTTGAGGGCGGCCGCGAAGGGAGAGCTGGTGACCTTCGGCATCACGCCGTTAGAGCCGGCAACAGGCTATGGCTATATCGAACTGGGCGGTCAGTTGGAGAAGGGCGCCTATGCGGTTGGTCGGTTTGTGGAGAAACCGAATGCCGAGACCGCCCAGGCGCTGATCGATACCGGCAATTATTACTGGAACTCAGGCATGTTCCTGTTTTCGGCAGCCGCAATTATCGCTGAATTGGAGCTTTATTCGCCTGACGTTGTGACGGCTGTGGATCGTGCGGTTGCGGAGGCAACGCTGGACGCTGATTTTATTCGGCTCGATCGCGATGCATTTGCGCAAGCACCTTCGATTTCGATCGACTACGCGGTGATGGAAAAGACCGCCAATGCCGCCGTTGTCCCGTCCTCCATCCAATGGTCGGATCTGGGAAGTTGGGATGCGGTCTGGAAAATCGGAGAAGTGGACGGCGACGGTAACGTGGTGCAGGGCAATGTCACTGTACGCAACACCACAAACTCGCTGGTAATTTCCCGCAATGCCCATATGGCCGTGCAGGGCATGGATGGCGTGGCCGTGATCGCCTCGGAGGATGCGGTTTTGGTGGGGCGTCTGGACAATGCGCAGGATGTGGGCAATCTGGTGAAGTTACTGGCCGCCGACCGGAAAACGGCAAGCCTGACCGAAACACATCCAACATCGCTGCGTCCCTGGGGTGGGTATACGTCGATCCTTAACGGTGATCGCTTCCAGGTGAAGCGCTTGTTCGTTCATCCCGCCAAGAAGTTGTCCTTGCAAAAGCACCATCATCGGGCGGAGCACTGGATCTGCGTGAAGGGAACGGCGGAGGTCACCATCGGCGATCAGGTCACCATCTTGCACGAGAACCAGTCCATCTACATCCCGCAGGGAGCTGTGCACCGGCTTGGCAATCCGGGTAAAATTCTGTTGGAAATGATCGAGATCCAGACTGGGTCTTATCTGGGCGAGGACGACATTGTCCGTCTTGTCGATGAATTCGGCAGGACCTGATCGGGGCGCTGGGAAGCAGCCCGATACTGGACGCAAAGCCTCATGAGAAACATACTCTTCCACATTTGTGCGACCCTGCTGGGTCTGGCGCTGGCTGTTTTTGCCCTGCGATATACCACTGACCTATGGGCGCCGGCTGTCGTTTTCTCCCTCCAGCTGCATGCCGGTGTCGCAATGATGCTGTTGGCGCTGTTTTGTCTGGCTTTGCGACCCGGTGCAGTTTCTATGGCTATGTTGTGCGCAACCGTATTGGTTGTTTGCCATGCTGTTCTGATGATTTGGAATTCGCTGCCGCCGACATTCTCGACTGAGACCACCAGCACGCGAAGCCTGCGAGTGCTGTCCTTTAACGTCCTGGGCGAAAATCTTGAAAACGGTGGTGCGATCGCCGACTACATCCTGCAATCGGGGGCAGACATCGCCTATGTCATGGAAGCTGCCCCGGTTGGCTTACATCTGGATCGCCTGTCAAAAATCTTCCCGTATCGCATCGGCTGCGGAGACCATACGAGCACATGCGATCTGCTGCTGTTGTCAAAATATCCACTGGAGACGGTTTATGTCGGCAATCTCAGTGATTTGCGCAAGGATCGGTTTGCAACGGCCCAAATTCATCTGGGCAGCGTCACGCTGTCTCTGGCCGCAGCGCATCTGAGCAAACCTTATTTTGACAAGTACCATACAGATGAGCTGGCGGGACTTGGTGAAGCCCTCAGTAAGATCGACGGTCCTTTGGTGCTCGCGGGTGATTTCAACGCGGCAACCATAGCCCCCGACATGCAAGGCCTTTTGAAGCGCACTGGATTGACGACGGCTGGCTTGGAGCCAGCGACGTGGCCGACCGGCGCAGGAATTCTGGGCGTTCCCATCGACCATATTTTCATTCGTCTGCCAGTGATGGCGCAAAAATTGTCCCGCATCCCGTCGAGTTTTGGTTCCAACCATTATGGGTTGATCGCAGACCTCACCGTTCCGAGCGGCGGCCTCTCGCCCGGACCCTGACCGGCTCTGCCCCTTCATTCAACACGACCTTTTGGAAGGCGTTCTCACCATGAAAAATGGGAACTTAAAGGCACCCCCGCTGCCGGTGGTGATCCTGTCTACGGCTGATATAGATGCGCCGATCTGGACCAATAAACAGCATATTGCGGCGCGCCTCGTGGCCGAGCGTGAGGTCCATTATATTGAATCCCTCGGTCTGCGGGCACCGGGATTGAGCGTCAAGGATCTGCGCCGGATCCTGGCGCGGATTTCGACAATCCTTTGGAAAAGGAGCAATCCTCCAAACATCAACGCATCTGGCAAGCGCCGTGAAGGCGTCGAGGCGTTACATAGACATCTGCCCATGGTTATCCCGTTTCACGCCTTTGCGCCGGTGCGTGCGTTCAATCGGTGGATGATCAAGCGCCGTATCCAGCCGCACTTGCCCGAGCGCTATGCGCTTTGGAGCTTCTCACCCCTGACCTATGGGCTGGAGGAACGGGCGGAGATGGTCGTGTATCATTCGGTCGACCTGTTGCACACGATTGACGGCATCCCGCGCAAAGCGTTGCTTCAAGCCGAGCGTCGGCTGGTTACGCGGGCTGATGTGCTGGTTGCATCAAGTACAGGTGTCGCAAACCATCTGCGGGCCCTCCATGCGAACCCGATGGTGTGGGAAAATGTCGCCGACATCGATCTGTTTCAGGGGCTGCGCGCACCGGCATCGGATCGTGAGCGGCGCGCTATTTTCGTCGGCAACCTCACACCCAGCAAAATCGACTTCGCAATATTCGAGGCCATCATCGCCAAGGGGGTACGGCTTGCGCTGGCAGGACCGTTCAGCATTGATGGTACGAAACGTGACCCCGCGCTTGCCCGGCTGCTGGCCTCGCCACTTGTCACCTATCTTGGCACGCTGAACCAGCAGGAAATGGCGGTAGAAATTGGCAAGAGCTGGGTCGGGATCATCCCCTATCACCTCAATCAATACACAACGGGCGTGTTTCCAATGAAGGTCTACGAGTATCTGGCTGCTGGTTTGCCGGTTGTCGCAACGGCATTGCCAAGCATATCGGGCCGTGCGATCCCCGGGGTCACGATCGCCTCACCACAAGAGTTTGCCGAGGTCGTTGCTCGTGCTTGTACAGGCGAATACGCTCCCCCGCCGGGTGATTTCAGCAAAAACAGCTGGGATGCGCGCCTTGAACAGATCCGGACATTACTCGATTCCGGCCAGCAAAGGGCCGTGGAAGCTGCGCTTTAGGATGCCGATGCGCTATGTTCGCGACGCGCTACCGCTTATGCGCAGTCTCATTGCTTATGCGGCGATGCCGGCAGCAGGGATAATCACGGCCCCAATCCTGGCGCACGCCCTGGGCGCCACCGGGCGAGGGCAGTTAGCGGGTATTCTTCAGCCCATGACCCTGGCCGCTGCCGTGGCAGCGCTCGGTGTACCCTCTGCCGTTACTTATTTCATCGGCCGGCAGTCTCCACCAGGCAAGGTCATTCGGCTGGCGGTGGTCATAGCACTGATCATGACTTTTCTCGTAGGTTTGGCGTTGTTCTGGTACTCTGCGAGAATTGCCGAGCAACTCGATATAAGCCGTACTTTCTTGCTGCTGATTTGGGCGGCGTTCTTGCCGAGTGCCTTGATCGCCATCCGGCGTGGGCACATTCAGGGGTTGCGGCGATATGGTGCGCTTGATCTCGAGCGGATGCTGGGGTCAGGTTTGCGTGTGGGTGCCATCGTCCTGCTCTGGATAATCGGCGTGAAATCCGTGATCGCCTTTGCCGCCATCTATATGATTGCAGGACTCAGCGCATCGGCGGTGCTTCGGCTTCCGGGGAATGCGAATGCCGCAAACACATTGAGACGCCAAAGCGGCAACATAATCCCGGAATTTACAAGCGCGTCTTTTTTCTCATACGCGATACTGTCCGCCTTCGGGACGATTGCGGCTACAGTGTCAGCCCGCCTCGATCAGGCGATCATGCCTGCAATTGTCGCGACCAATGATCTGGGATACTATTCTGTTGCCGTCACGGTTGCAGAAGTGCCTGGAATTATTACGGCAGTGCTTACGCGCAACGTACTGGCCGAAGTGGCTGGCGGCATCCACAGACAATCAGTGCTTCGCTCGATACTGCTCGGCGGATTTGCGCAGGTGGCCTTGACCATCGTAATCCTCGTAAGCCTTCCCTATGCCGTTCCTATCGTGTTCGGTGGGGATTTTGCGCCTGCTGTGGCATTAATCCGGATTCTGCTGCTGGGTACCTTTATCGGTTACTGGGCCAATGTCGTCGCCGCGTATCTCGGTGGCCTGGGCAGGCCCGGCTACAATTCTTTGGGGCAGGCCGCCGCCGCGTTCACGACGATCATTCTGTTTTGGGCTGCCTGGCAGCGAATGGGCGCCGCGACAGCTGCATGGATCAGCGTCTGGTCGCAGGCCGCTGCACTCGCCACGGCGCTTGTTCTGGTTACTCGGCTAAGTCCGCGCGGACAAAGCCGGAATGTTTCAAACCCAAATGCGGAAGACGCAAACTAATATGCTTCTTACAGAACCGGCTCGTCTCTGGCTCCTGTCCACCCGGTACCATCGCGAAGGTAAACGCCGAAGGGCACGGCTGATTAAAGCCTATCTTTTCCTTGTTTTTCGTGCCGCTCTCCCGCCGGAAGCGGTACTTGCGGGGCTTCCATCTCTTGGTCATTTTGCGATGAATATCGTTGTTCATCCCAACGTATCCCTGGGTCGCGATGTGAGGCTGTGGCATTGCGTTACGCTGTCAGTCAGCGATTCTCCCGGGACCAAATCGCGATTGACCATCGGCGACAGAGTAGAGATCGGCACGGGTGCGGTGATCATCGCTCCCCTGCGCAGCAGCATGTCCATTTGCAACGATGTCAGGATTGGGGCGAACTCGGTTGTGACTCGTTCGATTACACAGCCTGGCACCTATGCCGGCGCCCCTGCGGTGCGCGTCATACCACGCGAAAAGGTTGAATAATGCGTATCCTCTTCGTCACGCTTGAGGTCTTCGGCGGCGCGAAAAAAGGCGGCGGTGAACGCTATGTAACGGAACTGGCCCGTGCCGCGCGAAACCGGGGGTTGACTGTCGATGTCGTTGTTGTGCGGTCCTTGCGCGAATTTGCAGAACTTGGCGATCTCGATGAGCCGGCGCATGCTATTTCGTTCTGGAATTTTGTTACTCGCGTGCGCACCTGTGACGTTGTCCACGTGCATCAGCTCAACACTCCGGGCTTCGACTATTCGGTCATACTCGCAAAATTGTTTAGGAAATTACTGGTGTTGACTGACCATGGAGGGGGGGTGTTAACACCGGGGCGTGTGCTTGGACGCGCGCGGCTCAGAATGCTGGACGCAGCAGCCTTTGTAAGTGACTGGAGCAGGCAAGACGTCGATCCTCGAGGCTTGGTTGCGCGCCATGCCATAATCTTGGGCGGTGGAAACCATTTGCCCGAAGCGCAACCATTAAAACGCCGCTATGACTTCGGCTTTGTCGGCCGACTGATACCTCATAAGGGGGCACATATCGCGATTGAGGCATTGCCTGAAGGAAGGAGCCTGATCATCGCTGGCCAAGCGCGCGAAGCCAAGTATTTTGAGGTGCTAAAGCAACTCGCCGCCGGCAAGGATGTGACCTTTGTTTCGGACGCTTCTGATGCCATGGTCGCAAATCTACATAAGTCTGTAAATTATCTTCTCGTTCCTTCTGTCGACAAGTATGGGAACCAGACATTTTCCCGTCCAGAGCTTCTTGGCATAGTGGCGCTGGAAGCATTGGCGGCTGGCACACCAGTCATTGGCTCCAATCTAGGAGGGCTGGGAGAGGTTCTAAAGCTTGCGGGACAGCAGGCTGTGACGCCGGGAGATGTTGGTGAATGGCGACATGCATTAATTCTTTCTGACGGGATTTCGCCAGAGCAGTTACGATGCGCCGACTTCACCTGGGATGCCGTTGCGCAGCGGTGCGAAGAGCTTTACTCCCGTGCGCGTTCGCACATATAATGCGAGGTTAACCAGTTTAATGCGGTTGTTATTCGTCTCACGATCATTACCCTTCCATCATCTTGGGGGTATGGAGGCTGTCGCCTGGGACTTGGCTCGAGCCCTTGTGATGCGGGGGAACGACGTCGAAATTCTGACGACACGTTGCTCCAATTTAAAGGAATTCAATGAGAAAGATGGCGTTCGAATTCGAACAGTCGACGCGCGTTCTGGTCGATATTCCAAACGGTTCTGGGAGGCTACGGTCGAGTGCTACTCAAACGAGTATCGGCATCGCGTCGATGCTATTCTAGGGATTGGAATGGGTGCGCACGCGATAGCTCGCAACCGCAGCCCAGGAGACAAGCCTGCTCTCATCATGCAGTCGCACGGACAGCCATGGGGTGAGTTTCTTTCGAAACTAAGTGTGAAGAGCCCGATTTCCTGGATGAAATCGCCCAAGAACCTGCTTGAGTTTTGCCGAGAAACGACATTACGTCGATACGACCGAATTGTGGCCGTTGGCCCATCCGTTGCCAATGTCCTAAATCGCACTCCTACCCGATGGATGCGGGGAGATGTCCCGGTGAGCGTTATATCAAACGGAGTAGATCTCAATCACTTCAAGTATAGCTCGGCCGCTCGAAAGGACATTCGAGACAAGTTCGGCATTGATGCCGTGGCCCCGGTTGTTATGTCCGTTTGCAGGCTACATGTTCAAAAGGGACTGCTCGAGTCACTACAGGGGTTTAAACGTGCGCTACAAGTTAGGCCGGAGCTTCGTTACTTGATTGTTGGGTCGGGCCCTGCCGAAACCCGGCTTCGCACATATGTGACGGAGCACGGATTAGCCGGTGCCGTGATATTCACAGGCGCTGTCGATCGTTTGGATATTCCACGATATCTCAGCGCTGGAGACCAATTCATATTCACATCGAAGCGGCAAGAAGGGCTGGCGCTAGGCCCGCTTGAGGCGGCCGCGTCTGGCATGCCGTCGATTTTGTCTACCCATCTGGCAATTGAGGGACTGGCAGCGTTGACCGTCGAGCCAGATAGTTCAGATGAGATCGCACAAGCGATTTTGTCGCGACTGGCAAAAGTGACTGACAGTAGGCAATCCATTTTACCACGCACTTACTCACTCGATAAAGCCAGCGAAGAATATGAGTTAATGTTCCGGTCGAACATGGGTTAACGTTTCCTCTTCATGTTGGATCGTATTAGGACGTTTCTTACTTCGAGAGGCTGGACGTATTCGGGGGTGAGCTCTCCGATTCTAATCAACATGCTAGACACGGTGATTTAGGCAGTTTTCCGCACCATTCCGTATTGCACAAGCCAGGTGCTAACGTCGGATTGCGATGGCCGTGAGGACACCGCATTGGATGGTTTGCTACTCTGCGACACGTCCACATCATCCAAGCGTTATTCTCTTGAGCACGCGACCACCCGATACCTTCAGCTTTTTGAAGAGACCATTTCACGCCGCTGACATTCGTCGCGCGCGCATAGACAGGTTGCTCCTCCCACTCCTTATCACCGTCCGCGCACCTGCTGCGACACGTCGCTGACGGCTGCCCAAACACCATAACATCACGACACCCATCGATCTTTGAACCTTGATCTCACGCTGGTCACACCAATGGCGCGAGCGGGCGCGGCCGTGCGCACGTGCCGCCATGATTTTCCCACCTGCCCAATTTTCCCCGAGCCACCCCCATTGATGAAGGTTAAAATCGTGCGACATCTCGACGTAGTATTGGCCCATGACTATCTCACCCAGCGTGGCGGAGCGGAACGGGTCACCGTGGAACTCGCGCGGGCGCTCAACCCGCGTTATTTGATAACCGCGATTTACTCCCCGGAAGATGCATTCCCGGAAATGAACCGGATTTCGATACAATCGACCGCGTTGAGCAGAGTGAAGTTGTTTCGCAGAGATTCTCGTCTGGCGCTGCCATTGCTTGCTTCTACCTGGAATTTTATCAGGCCCGTGCGTGCGGATGCCGTGGTGTGCAGTTCATCTGGTTGGGCGCACGCGTTGCGGACTGCGGGGGCAACCCGAAAGATCGTCTATTGCCACAACCCGGCACGATGGCTTTATCAGGCGGATGATTATCTGCTGGATCGCCCATGGCCAGTGCGGGTGGCGTTGGGCCTCTTGCGAGCGGGTCTGTTGAAATGGGATCGCAAGGCGGCGGCCTCCGCGGATGTCTATATCGCTAATTCCACCTCGGTTGCAGAGCGCATTCGGCAAGTTTACGGCCGCGAAGCCCGCGTGGTTTTCCCGCCGGTTTCGGTTGATCCAACCTTGCCGGCAGAGCCAGTTCCGACGCTCGCGGGTAAAACCTTTTTCCTCATGGTGGGACGGTCACGTGGATACAAGGGAGCGCAGCCGTTGGTGGAGGCGTTCAGGGGTATGCCCGAGCACGTGCTTGCCGTTGCCGGTGGCGGCAAGGTTCTGGATGCGCCTGCCAACGTTGTGTCGACAGGTTACGTCAGCGAGGCGAAGTTGCGTTGGCTTTATGCCAATGCGCGCGCGTTGATCTCTGTGTCACGAGAAGACTTTGGATTGACGCCAATTGAAGCGAACGCGTTCGGCACGCCGGTTCTGCTCTTACGGGCAGGTGGATTTCTCGATTCGACGGATGAAGGCACGAGCGGTCTTTTCATCGACGACGCGACACCAGAGGCGATCCGCAGTGCTGTGCGTGCTTTCCCGGACACATGGGATACCGACGCCATCAAGCGTCATGCGGATAAATTCAGCCCTCATCGGTTTCACGAGGCCATCCGTCGCATCGTTGCGGAAACATGCAACGCCGGGTGAAATGCTCGCGGCTCCAGGTACGGATTGAAGGAGGAATTATGCGCCGAAGACGTCTGCTGAAAGCCTCACTACTGTTTGCCACAGGCTGTGCCGCGTGGCCGGTCAGCGATGTTCACGCCGCCATCGAAAGAGAAATCTATGACGTTAGCGATTTCGGCGCAAAGGGTGATGGACGCAATGATGATACCGATGCGATCCGGACCGCAATGGCACGGGCGGCGGCATCCAGAAGACCCGCGACTGTCCATTTCCCCAAAGGCCGATATATCTTCAGCACCCTGGAAGAGCAGTTTGACGACATCGAGTTCAGTGGTGAGTCGGCGGTCCTTGTATCGACATTGCCAGTCGGCACTCCTCAGCCGGCAATCTGGTTGCACGCCAGGAAGCTTTGGATCCACGATCTATCGCTTGATTACACCGATCCGATTGATGTGCGCCGACCCGGCGTCGTCGAGAGCCGCAAGCCCAACGCCTACGGTTTGCGCCTTGGCGGCGTGCGTGACCCGCATTTGTGGAATGCAGAGCTGGTTCGGGTCGAACGCGTTCAGGTCACCAATGCGCGGGGCGGCGGAATCCAGGTCTCCTATGCCAGTAACGTTACGGTTCGCGGCTGCCGCATACGCCAGGTTTTGGGCAACGGATTGGGTTTTGACGGTTGCGTGGCCAATGTTCTTGCCGAAGACAATGACATTGCCCTGACGGGTGACGATTTGCTGGTTATTGTCACGGACTTCCGTGTTCCCAACGGCACGCGAAACGTGATCTTTCGCCGTAACACTGTGGCGAAAGGCTACGCCAAGGGCATTGCTTCCAGCGGAGTTCACGGCATGGTCATCGAGGAAAACACCGTGAGTGACACGTTTGCGGGCGGAATTGTGGTGTTTTCCGATAGCTATTATCGGCTGGGGCGATCGATAGACGTGACTGTCAATAGCAACACCGTTAAGGCGGCAGGCCGCTTCTTTGGCGAAGGACAGTTTCGTAGAGAGGCATCACCCGTTGGCAACTCGATTTATGTTGCCGGTGGATCGGCAAACGTGGCCATTCGCGGCAACACGCTCATCGGATCTGTGCGCGACGGCATCGTCGTGACGACAATTAAAGGCCTCTCGATCGTCAAAAACAATGTGCTCGACCATCCGGGAGTGGGCATATTGGTTGGTGATCCAAGCGATATAGACACGAAGCGGGTCAGTCATTTTCAAATCGCATTCAATTCCGTCCGGGACAATCGTGATGGCATCATCGTCGGATCGGCAACAGACGGCACAATCACGGACAACGTGATCACGCTGGCTCCCCCGGGTAGGGGGCAAGCACTTGTTGTGGCTAACAGCAGCGCAGTCATCGTCCAGAAGTGAACGATTGGCACATGATTGCCGTGGAATGCATCTTCCACAACTGCTCATAAAGGTGAAATTTGGATACGCTGAACCAAATTCTATTCATTGGGATCTGCTTTTTTATCCTGTTGCGCTTCTACTGGCTGGCCTTGCGGAACACGCCATGGAAAGGCTTGCTGTCTGCGCTGGCATGTATTTTATATATATTTTGCTTGTATGGCTCGGCCTTGATGCAAGTAGCAGGTCTCAGCAGCACGAAGCTTCTGGGGCCCCATATTCTGCCGCCTGCCCAGGCCTATGAACTGGGTGGACTGGCAGGCAAATGGGCGATCGAATTATGTGTGATTTTGCTGGGTGAGGTTATGGCGGGGTTTCTCGTGCCACAGCGTAACCCCCTTATTTCTCAACGCTCCTTTTCCAGAGCGTCCGGCGAATTCAATTTTGTTATGCGCAACGCTGCCCTTGCGTTGATCGTAGTCGGTTCCATTTCAACACTGGCGTTTCATTCCGACCTGTCCAGCCGTGCGGATGGAGGGCAGGGGGTGGTGACCATTCTCAAGACCTGCCTGGCGGTGGGGTTGTGCGTGTTTGCCTTCCATAACTTCTTCAATCAAAGGATTTACTGTCTGGTCAGTGCCTGCGGGATGATCCTGCTGGTTACGGGGGCGGTCAGAAGTCCGGTTCTCTCCGTGGCCCTGGCGTTTTTCGCGGGCAAGATTGCGCGCGGAGAAGTCACTGCAGCTATGCTGATGCGATACGCCGTGTACGGGCTTGTGCTTGCTGTTGTAGGCGGGGCCATGTCGAACTTCCGGGGCGACGTTGTTTCAGGAAGGGGGGCTGATCTTTATACCGCGTTTGCGGAGTCGATCGAAAACCCTTTTACCGCCGTATATGGGGGAGGTATCGATACGCTTGATGGCTATCGCCTGGCACAATTTGTCCAGCCTAACGAACCGGCTCGTCCCGGGAATATTCTTGTGGCCATCACGACCTTTGTCCCTCGCGCTCTCTGGCCCAACAAGCCACAGGATCTGAGCCTCGACATCACCAACCGGTATCTACGGTGGGACCAAGGGGGTATTTTCCTGTCTTTGGTCGGTTACCTCTCTATCGCATTCGGCGGTTACATTCAGGCACTGCTTGCACTTTTCATATTGATGACCGGATTGTGCGGACTATACCGAAAGGTGTTTGCAACCTTTTACGGATTTATAGTTCTGCTGATGACCTTCCGCCTATTCCTGGGCGGGTCTCCATTCGATATCTATTTCTGCCTGGTATACCTGCTCATTTACACTCTCGCTCAAATCCCCTTCAAGCTGATTTGGGCTGGTTATTCTCGGAAAACATACTCAGGTGGTTGGCCTGTATAACGTTATGGCGCTCCGTCTCTTAACCAAACCGTTAAGGACAGCGCGAGGTTAAGGAGGTCGATAGGCACGCAGGTGATCTCGGCCATTCCACCGGTTCGCGTGCCGATCGAGCGAAGATGCTCAAGGGTGAGCCAACAGCTTGATCACCTCCAGGGAAGTGCCTTCTTCCGCTATTCATAAAGGCGCTGGAAAGTTTTGCCGCCATTGCTCCGGCCGAAGCACGAGCCGGTACGATATGCGCCACTGCGCCTTCTGAACATGATCGGTGTACGCCGCGACGATCTCAGGGGCGGAGCCTACGAGACGTCGTCAGCGCGTGAATGCCCATACGCCTCTTAACACCTGTAATGGGCAATTTCGGCTCCGACCCTCTGACTGGCCGAAAGCGACGCGGATGCCACCGTCTTACCCTTAAGACCGCCAGCAACACCAAAGAGGAGTTTCCCATGCGAGAGCCCATGCTGAATGAACTATCGTTGATCCGATCTGTCTGCATGCAGAGGAGCGGTGAAATTCGTGATCTTCTTTTCCGTGGTCAGATTTTCGCTCGGAGGCAGGTCGCATGAGACGACTTCCACGATCCTTTGATGTGGTCATCGATAATCTCTCTCACGTCGCGGCCGCATATTCTGATGGCGTAGCCGCGCGGGTACAGCACGAAATCTGGAGACGCCTCGCCAACATTTTTAAAACGGAGGACTGGGAGGTATCCGAGAGCCCTTCGGGTGTAAAAATTTCTTCTCGTGCCAGCGACGCGATAGCATATCCCCGGGCAGAACTTGTGGAGGCAGCGCTTGTCGCAGCCGCGCGACGCCCGGTTACGATCAAGACTCAACAGATCGTACCGAGTTTGAGCGCTCATTTTGGAGAGACCGAGAAGATCGCTCCGCTTGTCGGAACTCGACCCTGGACAATACCGGATGGATATGTGTGCCGCAGCGCTCGCCTATGATGCGTTGAATGTCGGTGAGATGCGTTTTGCCGAGCAGGCCGTTGTGGGTGGAGAACGCTACGACCGACCGCTTTACCACGAGTGCCTTGCCCGACTGTTGGATCCAGACGGTGCCGTCGTTCTTCCCGGAACCTATATCGCCGCCCTGGAACGCCTCGGATTGACGCGGGTCTTTGACTGGTATGTCGTTCGGGAGACCATCCGCCAGCTCGAGTATCGGCACGATGTTGCGATGGGCTGCAATGTTTCGGCGCTCTCTGCTGTGGATGACATTTGGTGGACATCCGCTTTTGCTCAATTGCGCCGACGACCAGATATTGCCAAACGGCTTGTCATCGAAATTACCGAAAATGCAACACTCCCAAGCGTGACGGATGCCATGGCCTTTATTTCGGCCGTCCAGGGAGCCGGTGCGCGTGTCGCTCTCGATGATTTCGGTGTGGGTCACCTTTGCCCCGATTTTGCTTGCGAAGCCAACGCCGACATCGTCAAAATCGATGGGTCATATGTGCGCAACCGGCTTTCCAACGACGGGCAGGATCGGCTCCGGGATTTGGTAAGCCTCGTCGGCGAGTTCGCGCCGATCGTTGTGGTCGAGGGTATAGAAATCGCCGATGACCTGCACGCGGCGAAGGCAGCCGGTGCGAAATATTTTCAAGGCTATTACTTTCAGGCACCGGTATTTCCCGATCGTTTGGTCAATCGGTCTCATACGATAGAACGGGAGGAGGTCCGTTGACAGGCGAAGAGAGCAAGCCGCTTGGCTGGATATTGGTAAAGGGCAAGGTTCAAATACGAGCCGGAGAAACCCTGGCGAGCCTCTCGATGGACAGTGCGCAGGCAGGATACGGGCGGACTAGCGCTCTACTTGCCCGGCTGGCCAGATTCCGGCCTCTCGATGACCGGCCGGAGCATGCCTGGGCACATGCTCATATCTGTGATCAGAAAATTCAACGAATTGTTAGCGATCCGTCGTTCGGCTTCGGCACGGACGATGTTCGGGCCATTATGTCGAGCTACCAAGCGGGTTTGATCGCAGGGCTTGACGGTCTGAGCTTTTCCTTTGACGATCGGATGCACGCACCATTTAGCCGCGACGAACTTCGTGACGTCAGCGCGATGGGTTTTCGCCATGGAGATGCCATACGGCAATGGTGGGCTAGCTACACGGCGTTGGTAATGGCCTATTTCGATGGGAGGTCGGTATGAAGAAAACCTCCAAGACCGCTCAATCTGAAAACACTCTCCCGCTTTTATTCATACCAGGACGTTGAATATCGGCTCGATCGTTTTGCATTCGTTTTGATTTTGCGAAGTTTGGTGCCGGTTTTCTTACTATGATTGGCACTGCTCGTAAAACTTGCAATCGCGGCAACGACAGCTTTTGCATTGTCCGCCTTCCATTCTGGGACCGGATGCGAAGGGCTGCCGTGAGACGTGGCACGGGCTATATCGCCTCGCTGCAGCATGACTGGGCAGTCAAGCCACAAGCTCAGCTGAGCTACGCCATCGCCAATCTCCGTTATCAGATCGTGGACGGCACGAACGTCACCGTTTCTGACACCCGTTCATAACAGAATAGACCGCTTCTCCGGCAGCCGTAGCCTCGGCGCGTCTTACACGTGCGGGAAATGACAAGTGCTCGCTTTTACGCAGACACGTCTGCAAAGGCCAGCCTGATCAATCCTGCCGACAATTATTCCTGCAAAGCAACAGAAGAGGTGAAGATCAAGTGTTGAAGAAGCCAGCCGTGACCAAAATCCTGACAAACCAGATTGAAACCGCTCTTCAACCGTCAGGCGTGACGACGAGTCTTCCCTCCGTTGAAGCGACCGCGAAGATTGTCAGCGCCTGGGTGAAGAAGAACCACATACCGGCCGCGGCGCTGCCCGGACTGATAACTGTCGTATCGAGCAGCCTTAGGAAAGCAGCTTCAGGCAGCCTCACAGATGTCACCGCTTCCACTCGCGCGCCAGCTGTTCCGCGCCATCAATCGGTTACAGATGAATGGATTATCTGCCTGGAAGACGGGCTCAAATTTAAATCCTTGAAAAGGCATCTGCGGCGTAAGTACGGCCTTACTCCTGATGAATATCGCTCAAAGTGGGGGCTACCCTCGTCCTACCCCATGGTGGCACCAGCCTATTCTCGCCGCCGCTCTGCACTGACCCAGCGGTTAATATGGAACAAGAAAGCAGATGGGACACAGTAAACGAGGACCGACGAATTGAAAAAGCGTGGAATATCAGGACCGCGCTGTGCGTTTGGGAGAAGCCAAACCGCCAAATTCAAGACCGGGCATGGATCAAGTCCAGCGTTTACAATCCATCACAGCGTGCCATATCTCTGCACAATTTGGTCGCTGTCGGGCAAGTAGCGTTCACGTTGCCGTGCAGCAGAGCCGGAGAGATGCCAATGTGGTTATCAAGTTCTTCGGAGAAAACCGCCGGGCAGCAGGAGCGTCATATGGTCGTAGGATGTCGGGAGCAGTAACTTCGACTTGATAGTGACGGTGGTGGTTCGGGCTTTATAATGTTGCTGAGAATGTTCGCGTCCAGCAGATAATCCATTAAAGCTCGATCTCTCGACCTTCTTCGCGTGAACGTGAGATTTCGAGTTCTGCTCCAACGAGGGACGACCGGAGCAGGGCCGTAAGGATGCCACCTCTTTTAGGGGCTTCCGGCTAGCGTTTCGCTTCGAATTTCCGTGGTTTCACGCCCCGGAAACCAGAAATTCGAAAGCAATATTCGTATGATAGGCCTCTACGGGAGGCACCCGCAAAAAGCTCCTCGGCGTAAGCCTCGAGGAGCTTTTTGCGTTTGTCCTCTGTCGATCTGAGCGGATGCAACGCGCTCGCAGATGCTCGTCCAATGACTACCCGCTTCAGGAGGGTTGGTCTCACGCAGGTGGCGGCGCTTCAGATCATGGCGCCCTCGCGATAGCGGAAGCCTTGCGGATGGCGTCGATCATCAGGGCGAGCGAGGTCGACGTTGCTGTATCCGTCCGCATTGTCAGCCCCACGGGGCCGCTTGTGTCGGAGGTGTCGAAGGGTAGAACCGCAAGCGCCCCCGCCTCGACATCGCCGACGACCACACCCTCAGAAATGATCCAGACGGCATCGCTCATGCGGACATAGGCGCGTCCAAAGGAATCTGAGACCGTTTCGATCTGCGTCCGCGGCATGACCACGCCTTGCGAGATCAAAAATTGGTCGACGATCGGCCGGATCACCGAATTGCGGGTCGGCATCAACATTGGGTAGTTTGAGAGCTCGGTGAAGAGATCAGCCTTGTGAGACAGCAATCTATGGTCAGGGCGAACAACGAAAACCACCCTTTCCGAATAGAGGTGCTCGAAGCTGAGCCCCGTCATTTTTTCCGGAGCGGCAAGCCGGCCAACGACGAGATCGAGATCGCCCTGCCGCAATTGCTCCAGCAGGATTGCGTTTTCTCCAGTGACAATCTTGACGGGCGCCTGCGTTACGTCACCGAGAAAGCGCGTCATGGCGTCCGGCATGATGCGCGCCGATACCGTCGGCAGTGCGCCGATGCGCACTGGCGGATCGGTCTGCGCCGCTTCCCGCGAGACAGCATCGACCGCTTGGCGAAGGGCGGCCATTGTGGCACTCGCATGTCGCAGGAAGATGTCGCCAAGCCGCGTCGGGCGAATTCCGCGGCCTTCGCGTTCGAAGAGCGCGACACCCAGCACATCCTCCAATTCTCTCACCGTTTTGGTGACGGCCGGCTGGCTGATATGCAGTGAGTCTGCCGCCCGCATGACGCTCTTTTGCCGCGCCACCTCGACAAAGGCTTGCAGATGCCTGAGCTTGATACGTGGATCGAGGAGAGAAGCCATAACCACCAAGTTATGAGATGTGTTGAAAATCTCATTTTACTTAACCGGCGCCATCTTGCAATCTCCGAGCTAAGAGGAGTGAGAGATGACATTTTCTTCACGTTGACGGCGTCGCGATTCATTACCGGACCGTGGGTCTTGCGCCGGGAAAACCGGTCATTGCCTTCGTCAATTCGCTCGGCACCGATTTTCGGATCTGGGATGACGTCATGCGCGAGTTGGGCGATAGCTATGCCTATGTGCTGCATGACAAGCGTGGCCATGGGCTCTCTGGCGTTGGCGTCGCGCCCTACACGATCGAGGCTCATGCGCATGATCTCATCGCGCTTCTCGATCACTTGAAGATTGATAGGGTCATCGTCTGGGGACTTTCGGTCGGCGGGCTTGTCGCACAGTCGATTGCGACAACGCATCCCGAACGTGTCGGCGCACTGATCCTATCAAACACCGCCCACAAGATCGGCACGACCGAGATGTGGAATGCGCGTATCGATGCCATAAAAGCGCAGGGGCTGGCGAGCCTTGTCGATCCCGTGATGGAGCGCTGGTTTACCCCTACTTTCCGACGGAGCGACAATTCGCTTTACGCCGGTGCTCGCGCCATGCTCGCCCGTCAGGAGGCAGAGGGCTATTGCGGCACCTGTGCCGCGATACGCGATGCCGATTATACGGAGTCTGTCACGCGCATTGCCGCACCGACGCTTTGCGTTGGCGGCGATCAGGATGGCTCGACGTCGCCAGATCTGGTGCGAGCGCTCGCCCAACTCGTTCCCGGCAGTCGGTATGTTGAGATTTCTCATTGCGGGCATATTCCCTGCCTTGAGCAACCGGCTGCCTACGCAGCCGCGGTCGCGGACTTCCTGAGGGATATTCCCCTGGCCAATGCCGTAGCGATGCTCCTGGACCGTTACAGCCAGGGCATGGCCACCCGTCGCGCCGTATTGGGCGATGTCCATGTCGACCGGGCGAGCGCGCAGGCGACACCCTTCGACCAGCCGTTCCAGACACTGATCACCGAAAGTGCCTGGGGCACTGTGTGGTCCAGCGATCGATGGACAAAGAGAGAGCGTTCAAACGTGACCATCGCGCTTCTAGCCGCACTTGGGCAATCCGAGGAGATGGCCATGCATGTGCGAGCGACCGCCAACACCGGCGCGACTGAAGACGATATTCGTGAGGCGCTGATGCATGTCGCGATCTATGCAGGAGTGCCCGCCGCCAATCATGGCTTCAAGATCGCCAAGCAGGCGTTGGCCGACCGGAACGCATCTTCCCCGCAAAAGGAGCAGACGACGTGAGCAATCATCCACCGGAAACCGGCCCCTTCTTCGCTCGTGATCGGGAGATGCAGCCGCAAGCCTATACACCCTGGTACAAGACCTCCGTTTTGCGCTCTCCGCAGCGTGCGCTGATTTCGCTTGAGGGTACCAAAAGCGAAATCACCGGTCCGGTCTTTGGCCATGGTTTGTTGAACCCGCTCGATAACGATCTGATCCTCAACTATGCCAAACCTGGCGAAATGCCTGTCGGACCGCGTATCCTCGTACATGGCCGCGTGCTTGATCAGCGCGGTGCGGGAGTTGCTGGCGCGCTTTTGGAGTTCTGGCAAGCCAATGCCGGCGGGCGCTATCGGCACAAGAAGGAGAGCTATCTCGCCGCCGTCGATCCAAACTTTGGCGGTGTCGGCCGCACCATCACCGACGAGAATGGCTATTACTGGTTCAAGACCATTCAGCCAGGTCCCTATCCGTGGCCGAATGGCGTGAATGACTGGCGCCCGGCCCACATTCATTTCTCGGTCTTCGGTCATGGTTTCCAGCAGCGGCTGATCACCCAGATGTATTTCGAGGGCGATCCGCTCATCTGGCGGTGTCCGATCGTCAAGACGATTCCGGATGAGGAGGCCATCCGCCGACTGATCGCGCCGCTCGACATGAATGCGACGATCCCCATGGATATGCGCGCCTACAAGTTCGACATCGTGTTGCGTGGCCGCCGCTCCACCTTCTTCGAGAACCGCCCGGAGGGGAACTGACATGGTACAGCCGCTCGACTATCTCAAGGAAAGCGCCTCCCAGACGGCGGGTCCCTATGTCCATATCGGCTGCACGCCGAATTTCGTCGGCATCAACGGCGTCTTCGAGCGCGATCTCGGTGCGGGAAAGCTCTATGACGACCAGGCGACCGGCACCCGCATCACCATTCGCGGCACTGTCTTCGACGGCGGCGGTTATGCGCTGAAGGATGCGCTGGTGGAAATCTGGCAGGCAGACGCTCAAGGGCTCTACAACAGTCCGAGCGAAACGGCTGGCGCTGCCGACCCCCATTTTACCGGTTGGGGCCGCTCGCCAGGAGATATGGAGACTGGGGAATTCCTGTTCGAAACGATTAAGCCGGGCCGCGTTCCATTTAAGGACGGGCGCTTCATGGCGCCGCACATCACCTTTTGGATCGTCGCGCGTGGCATCAATATCGGCCTGCATACGAGAATGTATTTCCCAGATGAGGGTGCCGCAAACGCCGCCGATCCGGTTCTTGCTCGTATAGAGCACAAGGACCGCGTTCCAACGCTGATCGCAAAGCCGGATGGTGACAACGCCTATCGCTTCGACATTCGCCTGCAAGGCGATGGCGAAACCGTTTTCTTCGATATCTGACTGCTATGAGCCTCTCGCCCTTCGATCATCCTTTCCTGTCCGGTCTCTTCGGCGATGCCGAGATCGCGGCGCTATTTACCGCAGAGGCCGATATTGCCGCGATGATCCGCTTTGAAAGGGTTCTGGCGCTGGCCGAAGCGGAATGCGGCCTGCTTCCCCCCGATATCGCCGATGCCATCAACGTCTCGCTGGCGGATTTCGTGCCGGATATGGCTGGGCTTGCGGAGGGCATGGCGCGTGATGGTGTGGTGGTTCCGGCGCTCATTCGCCAGATGCGCGCGGCGGTTGGTGGGGCTGCCGCGGAGAAGGTACATTTCGGTGCGACAAGCCAGGATGTGATCGATACCAGCCTGATGTTGAGACTGAAAGCCGCGAACCACATCATTCAGGGTCGATTGGAGGCGGTGATCGGCGATCTCGAAGCCCTTCTGGAGCGTGACGGCGACAAGCCACTGATGGCTCATACGCGAATGCAGGCCGCAATCGCGATCAAGGCCGCCGACCGGATTGACGCCTGGCGATCACCCCTGGAGCGGACGCGATCCCGGCTTGTGCATTTTGCCATGGATGGATTTTCCCTACAGTTCGGTGGTGCTGCGGGAACGCTCGAACGCTTCGGTCATGGCGGTCCGGCTTTGCGCGCGGTCCTCGCTGACCGTCTCGGCCTTCATGATCGTGCGCAATGGCACAGCCAGCGTGACACTATTTGCGAGTTCGCTGGCCTTCTGTCGCTTGTTACCGGTAGTCTTGGAAAGATTGGTCAGGACATTTCGTTGCTCGCCCAAGCAGGTGACGAGATAAGCCTTGCAGGTGGTGGTGGTTCTTCCGCCATGCCGCATAAGCAGAACCCGGTTGCAGCTGAACTTCTGGTCACCCTCGCGCGCTTCAACGCGACGCAGGTTTCGGCGCTTCATCATTCGCTTGTGCACGAGCAGGAGCGTTCGGGTGCCGCGTGGATGCTGGAGTGGATGGCGCTCCCGCCCATGGTTCTGACAACCGCCACCGCATTGCGGACGGCTCGCCGGCTTGTAAGTGACATCAAACGGATCGGGCAGGAGGATCATCTCAGGTGAGGATGAGCCACTCGTGAGACGTATGGAAATGCCGCGGCCGCACGGAATGGCCCCGTTTGGCTTATGACTTGAAATCATTGAGTAAACAGAAGCTAGATCACTCGAAAAATCCGTCAAAAAAGCTGTGTTTTCCCTCTGCTTAAACGTTGACAAAAAAATGAACTAACTGGTACAAACATTCATCGGTCGGGTTTGTATGGGGCTTGGGAGAGCTCTTTCGATAGACAATCCGGCAGGAACAAGGGAGCGTTCGACGTCTGCGGGCAGAGAGCGGAAGACGACTGAGGGACAGGCTGACACCTGACTTGAACGTCGCGGAGGAACCATGTCATACAGTCTCGATTTCTCGGCGGTCATTGATCGCCTTCCCGAGCTGCTCGTTGCGTGTCTTGCCACCATCGGCCTGGCGATTGCCGGCATGTCGCTGGCGACCGTCATCGGTATTTTGGGCGTTGTGGCGCGACGGTCGCGCTTTAAGCTGTTGCGCGGCCTTGTCATCGGCTTCGTCGAACTGATCCGCAATACGCCCTTCCTGGTTCAGATATTTTTCATCTTCTTCGCCCTGCCGCAGCTCGGTTTGCGCCTCAACCCGACAGTGACCGCCATCGTCGCGCTGGCGCTTAACGGTGGCGCCTATGCGATCGAAATCATTCGTGGCGGTGTAGACGCGGTTCCCAAGGGGCAGGTGGAAGCAGGGCTTGCGCTTGGACTCGGTCGCGCGCAAATCTTCCGCCACATCATTCTCAAGCCTGCGCTGCGGGCAGTCTACCCATCGCTCACCAGCCAGTTCATCATGTTGACGCTCACGACCTCCGTTTGCACGTCGATCGCCGCTTACGAACTCACCTCGGTGGCGCAGAAGATCGAGGCGGATACCTTCCGCTCCTTCGAAGTCTATTTTTCCATCACGCTGCTCTATCTCGTGATTTCCTCGCTGATGATGGGCGTCTTCGGTCTCATCTCGCGCATCTCTTTCAGCTACCCGGTCAAGTGAGGAGACGATCATGGCAAGCATAGGCCCCAACGAACTGTTCTTCCTCATGCAAGGCCTGAAGTGGACCATCGCATTGACCTTGATCGGCTTTGCAGGTGGTGGTGTGTTCGGCCTGCTCGTGGCGTTGGCACGTACCGCCGAAGCCCCATCCATCCGTCGCGCAACGGCTGGCTATATCGCGGTCTTTCAGGGCACACCGCTCCTCATGCAGCTCTTCGTGGTCTATTACGGCGTGGCTCTGCTCGGCTTCAACATCGATGCGTGGATCGCGGTCGCCATCGCTTTCACACTGCATGCCAGCGCCTTTCTCGGTGAAGTCTGGCGGGGCGGTATACAGGCTGTTCCGAAGGGGCAGACGGAAGCGGCTCGTGCGCTTGGCCTGCACTACAGGTCGATCATGATGGATGTGGTCCTGCCGCAGGCGCTACGCATTTCGTTGCCGGCCACCATCGGTTTCCTGGTGCAGCTCATCAAGGGCACGTCGCTTGCTGCCATTGTCGGCTTTGTCGAATTGTCGCGCGCCGGCCAGATCGTCTCCAACCAGACGTTCCGTCCGCTTACCGTTTTCGCCATCGTTGGCCTCATCTATTTCCTGATCTGCTGGCCGCTCTCTCTTTGGGGTGCCGGCGTCGAGAAACGCCTTCAGACCGCCGCTCGATAGAGCGTCGTGGAAAGACCCGTCGTGCCTTTTGGAAATCGGCTTCGATTTTCAGGCCGATGGGGGAGGAGATCTACTTTCGTGACCATGCATTCATCAGTTTACAAGGAGGAGAATATGATGAAATCCAGCATGACTTTCGGTCGCCGCAGCGTGCTTGCGCTTATGGCCGCCGTCGCAACTCTGCCTTTCATGGCGCCGGTCGACGCCTTTGCCGGCACCGTCGAAGAAGCAAAGGCCAAGGGCAAGGTCGTTATCGGAATTCAAGGCGACAACGCGCCTTGGGGCTTTGTCAATTCGAGCGGCGTGCAGGACGGCTTCGACGCGGATATCGGCAAGGCATTTGCCGAGTATCTCGGCGTGAAGGCCGAGTTCGTCCCGCTTGCGGTCGCCAACCGTATTCCAGCGCTTCTGACGGGCAAGGTCGATGTGCTCTTTGCCACAATGGCAATGACGTCTGAACGCGCCAAGAGCATCCAATATTCGAAGCCCTATGTCGGCAATGTGTTTTCCGTCTATGCCGCTAAGGACAAGAAGATTGCTGGCTTTGACGACCTGACCGGCGTCAGCGTCGGCGTTCCGAAGTCGAGCGCTATGGATACCGCAATCACTGCTGGAGCCGGTACGAAGGCCAACATCCTTCGTTTCGACGACGATGCGTCCAACATCCAAGCTATCATTTCCGGCCAGGTCGACGCCGTCGGCGGAAACATGTTCTACGGTGATCGCCTGAACAAGGCAGCCGATGGCAAGTTCGAATCCAAGTTCGAATTGACCACCATGTATAATGGCGCCGGTACCCGCCCGGGTGAGAAGGACTGGAACGAAACCATCAACAAGTTCCTCGACCAGATCAAGTCCGATGGCCAGCTCGCGAAGATCTACGACAAGTGGATGAAGCGACCCATTCCGAATTTCCCGGAAAGCCTGCCCGACATTCCGTTCACCGTTAAGTAAGCAGGAGCTTACATGCCCCAATCCCACGCCACAGAGGCTCCGCTGATCGCCCTAGAAGGGGTGGGAAAGTGGTATGGAGCCTATCACGCGCTCAAAAACGTCAACATCACAGTCCGCAAAGGCGAAAAAATCGTTCTTTGCGGACCGTCCGGTTCTGGTAAATCAACGCTGATCCGCTGCATCAACCATCTGGAGGAAATCCAGGAAGGAAGGATCACTGTCGAAGGCACCACGCTGACCGATTCCGCCCGCGCCATCGATGCCGTGCGTCGGGAGGTGGGCATGGTGTTTCAGAGCTTCAACCTCTTCCCGCACAAGACCATCATGGAAAACTGCACGCTTGCGCCGATGCGGGTAAAGGGTCTCGACAAGGCGACCGCCGAGGAAACCGCACGCAAATATCTCGCTCGCGTGCGCATCCTCGATCAGGCCGACAAGTATCCCGCCCAGCTTTCCGGCGGCCAGCAGCAGCGTGCGGCGATCGCCCGCGCACTATGCATGGAACCGAAGGCCATGCTCTTCGACGAGCCAACCTCGGCGCTCGATCCTGAAATGGTCAAGGAAGTGCTCGACACCATGATTGGTCTCGCGCGCGACGGAATGACCATGATCTGCGTGACTCACGAAATGGGTTTTGCCCGCCAGGTGGCCGATCGCGTGGTCTTCATGGCATCCGGCGAGATCATCGAGGAAGGGCCGCCGGAGGAGTTCTTCCGCGATCCCAAACACCAGCGTACGCGCACCTTCCTCGGCGAAATTCTGGCGCACCACTGAAGCAAGCGGCGGGGTGGCCCGCCGCGCCTTTTACGCCGCACGAACGGTCCAGATCCATGACAGAACGAACCGCCTATCAAGTCGGCCTCATCGGTGCCGACATCCAGCTCTCAAAATCGCCGGCACTTCACATGCGCGAGGGTCGCGCGCACGGTCTCGATTATGTCTACGAACTCGTGGACATCAATGTCCGAAACGTGCCGGAGACGGCACTGCCTGAGCTGCTAACGGAGCTGGAAGCCCGTGGCTTTGCCGGGACCAACATCACGCACCCGTTCAAACAGGCGGTCATTGCCCATCTTGACGAGCTTTCCGAGGACGCCCGCATGCTGGGCGCCGTCAACACGGTGGTCTTCAAAGATGGCAAGCGCATCGGTCACAACACCGACTGGTACGGTTTTTATGAAAGCTTTCTGCGCGGTCTGGCCGATGCCCCGCGTGAGAGGGCGCTGCTCATCGGCGCGGGCGGTGCCGGCGTCGCCGTCGCCCATGCCGCCTTGAAACTCGGTATCGGCAGGCTCGATATCTTCGACCAGGACGACGCGCGTGCTGAAAGGCTTGCGCAGCAACTCAACACGCGCTTTGGCGAGGGCCGAGCTGCGCCAGCCAAGACGCCAGCAGCCGTGCTGCGCGATGCCGATGGTCTTATCCACGCGACACCCGTCGGCATGCCGGCCCATCCCGGCATCCCCGTCGATCCCGATTTGATTGCGCCGCGCCACTGGGTTGCGGATATCGTCTATATGCCGCTCATCACCACGCTGATTGAGACGGCTGCTGCGAAGGGCTGTCGGACGTTGCCAGGTGGCGGCATGGCGATTTTCCAGGCTGTCGGTGCATTCCGACTGTTCTGCGGGCGTGAGCCGGATGCGGAACGGATGAGCGCGCATTTTGCCGAGATGTTTCAAGCGGAGGCAGCCGCATGAGCCTGTTCTTCGTTCTTAACGGACCGAACCTCAACCTGCTCGGACAGCGCCAGCCGGAAATCTACGGCCGTGAGACGCTTTCCGATGTCGAAGGGGCGTGTCGCGACATAGCGGCAGCTTCGGGTCATGAAATTTTCTTCGCGCAGAGTAATCGGGAATACGAGCTAATCGACTGGATTCACGAGGCGCGCGGCAATGCCGCTGGCATTGTTATCAACCCCGGCGCTTTCAGTCACACGTCGATTGCCATCCTCGATGCGTTGAACGCCTATGAGGCGCCCGTGATCGAGGTCCATATTTCCAACATTCACAAGCGGGAAGTCTTCCGCCACCATTCCTATGTGTCGACACGAGCCGACGGCGTCATCGCGGGTCTCGGTATCGAAGGCTACAGCGTGGCGCTTCGCCGTCTCATCGCTCTTCAGACCCGATAGCGTCGATATGTTCGGGCCGGACCACATAGCGCAAAACCATCTCCGCCACATGGCGCGACAGCGTTTGCTGCGCATGCGGCGTGAAAAGGTCTTCGCCGAAGATGGAGGAGAAAGTCGGAGCGTTGGAGACGTTGAAAAAGGAAAGAGCGCTGATCTGCCAGTGGAGTTCCAGTGCCTCGATCCCTTCACGGAAAACACCGCTCTCCTGACCGCGCTTCAGCACCGCCTCCAATGCGGCAATGGCCGGACGGTTGAGGCTACGGATCGTCTTCGACATCTGCACATGCCGGCCATGATGGATGTTTTCGATCATGACCATGCGGATGAAGGCAGGGTTTCGGCGGTGATGCTCGAAAGTGTAGCGACAGAGTGCATCGAGTGCCGTCATTGGGCCCAGATGATCCAGCGCCAGATCGCTCTCGCCGCCGCGCACCTTGCTGTATGCCTCTTCCAGAACGCGCTGGTACAGGCCCTCCTTGTCGCCAAAATAATAATAGATCATGCGTTTGGACGTCTTCGTCCGTGCGGCGATCTCGTCTATCCGAGCGCCCGAAAGGCCGTTTTGGGAAAATTCCTCCATCGCGACCGCCAGAATGTCGCGCCGCACGCCTTCCGGATCGCGTTTGGCCGAACGCGCCTTCTTGCCCTCAGTGGTCGTCGCGGTGCTCGTCATGTTTCCCCCGGATGCTCGGCATCCGCGTTTTCCACGTTCCATATTAACCAACTCGTACATAAACACGAAAGGTAAGGCAATATGGCCCAGTACCAGACAGACAAGCAAAGCGTGATGATGCGGACGTCGATGGCGACGGTGTCGATCAGCGGCGAGTTTCCTGAAAAGCTGGCAGCGATTGCCCGTGCAGGCTTTGACGGTGTCGAGATATTTGAGAACGACTTTCTGACTTATGACGCATCGCCACGCGAGGTGGCGAAGATCGTGCGCGATCACGGTCTGGATATCACGCTTTTTCAGCCGTTTCGGGATTTCGAGGGCATGCCGGAGCCGCACCGCAGCCGCGCCTTCGAGCGGGCGGAGCGCAAGTTCGAGATCATGCAGGAACTCGGCACCGACCTCATGCTCATTTGCTCGAACGTATCGCCAATCTCGCTCGGCGGCATCGAGCGGGCGGCAGAGGATTTTCATGCGCTGGGAGAAATGGCGGCCCGCCATGGCGTGCGCGTCGGCTACGAGGCCCTGGCCTGGGGACGCTACATCAACGACCACCGCGATGCCTGGGAAATCGTGCGGCGGACCGACCACCCGAATGTCGGTATCATTCTGGACAGTTTTCACACCTTGTCCCGCAAGATCGATCCAAATTCAATCCGTTCCATTCCCGGCGACAAGATCTTCATCGTACAGCTTGCGGATGCGCCGCTGTTCGACATGGACCTCCTCTACTGGAGCCGCCATTTCCGCAACATGCCGGGTGAAGGCGATCTGCCGGTAGTCGATTTCATGCGCGCCGTGGCGGCCACGGGTTATACCGGCCCGCTCTCCCTTGAAATCTTCAATGATCAATTCCGTGGCGGATCAGCCAGGGCTTTGGCCGAGGACGGGCATCGCTCGCTCGTCAATCTGATGGACCGCGTCCGGCGCCACGAACCCGATATCCGTCTTTCCATGCCCGCGATGCCGGACCGTGTCGAGGCGAAAGGGGTGGAGTTCGTCGAGTTCACCTCGGCGCCCGAGGAACAACAAACCCTCATCGATCTGCTTGGTACTCTGGGCTTTCGACGCAGCGCGCGGCACCGCAACCGCGCTGTCGATCTCTATACTCAGGGCGAAATCCGTATCCTGATCAATACAGACGATAGTGGTGACAGCTTTGCAGGCGCTTCCTACGCCGTACATGGCACCAATGCCTATGCATTCGGTCTCAAGGTCGATAATGCCGAGCAGGCGCTGACACGTGCCAGCGCGCTCGGCGCACCTGTCTTCTCCGAGCCTCGGAGGCCCGGCGAAGTCGCGGTGCCCGGCATTCAGGGCGTCGGCAACGGCGTCATCTACTTCCTCGATGATCATGCCCCGCTCGCCGGAATCTGGGAGAGTGAGTTCGAGCCATTGGTCGATGGAGCAGAATTGCCCACTGCGCATTTGACCCGTATCGATCATCTTGCCCAGACAACCCATTACGACGAGATGCTGACGTGGCTTTTATTCTACACGTCGATCTTTTCGACCCGCCGCACACCGATGGTCGACGTGGTCGATCCGGGCGGACTGGTGAGAAGCCAGGCGGTCGAAAGCGAGCCGCGCCCGCTTTTCCGCCTGACCATGAACGGCGCGGAGAACCGTAAGACCTTTGCGGGCAAGTTCCTTGCCGAAGGCTTCGGCACCAGTATCCAACATATTGCATTTGCCAGTGACGACATCTTTGCGACTGCCGAGGCCCTGAAGTCCACCGGCTTTCAGGCGCTTCCGATCTCGCGAAACTACTATGACGATCTCGAGGCGCGCTTCGGTCTTGAGCCAGATTTTTCCGATGCGCTCCGTGCCGCCAGCATCCTTTACGACCGCGACGAACACGGGGAGTATTTCCAGATCTATAGCCGCACTTTCGGCGAAGGATTCTTCTTCGAAATCATCGAGCGAAGAGGTGCCTATAACGGATATGGCGCCATGAACGCACCCTTCCGGATTGCCGCCCAGCGCCGGCTTCGGCGACCGGAGGGCTTGCCGAAGTTATAGTCGTTCTGTGTCGGAAACAGACAGGCACCACTTTGTCGGCGGTGGCCCGCACGGTGGTGTATGGCACCGGAGGGGGCAGAGAACGGTATCGCGGCATGGAACAGCGCTTGGACGTGGCAGTGCTATCGAGGGAGCTGCGCGACAAATCAATGAGGAGCAAATCTCTCGCAAGACCATGCTCCTCATCAAGGCAAGACTTTTTTGTTTGCCTAAGCACGCCAACCTCTACGCGGCAAGGTTTGCGATCCGTTCAAGCCTGGCCCAGGCTTCTCGCCAGGGCTTGTTTTGTCTTCCCGTTGCGATGGAGGATGAGGATCACGGTGGTCGTGCCACAGATGGCTGCGATGGGCAGCAGGGTGTAGAGAAGTTGCTGCGGCCCCATGCCGCTTGCCAGGAGCCAGCCAGCGACGAGAGGGCCGACTATCGAACCGAGGCGGCCGACCGAGACGGCGAGGCCGACGCCGGTGCCGCGCACTTCGCTCGGGTAGCATTGCGGGGCGATACCGTAGAGCAGCGCCTGTACGCCGATGACTGTCGCGCCGACAAAGGTGCCTGCGGCCAGCGCCGCCGCTACGTTGCCCGCGGGCAACATGGCAAGAGACGTGATGGCCAGCATCAGCCCGATAAAGCAGAGCGCTGAAGAAAAGGCGGGTCTGTTTCCGTCCAGCAACCGGCCACCAAGGACCGCACCGGCTGCACCGCCGATGTTGAAAACGATCTGTACCATCGACGCGGTTTCACGGGCAAAGCCGAGCGAAACGAGAATTTGCGGAAGCCAGTTGAGCAGCAGATAGACGACGATGAGGCCGAAGAAGAAAGCGGCCCAGAGCAGCAGCGTCTGTTGCAGGGCGCCTGGCGCCATCAGCACGTCGCGACGACGCGCAGGTACCTTGGCATCGCGTGTCACGCGGAACGGTCCCATCATGAGCTGGAGCGGCAGAACCAGCAGCAATGGCAAAATCCCACCTACCAAGAATATCGAACCCCAGTCGTCATGCAGGCCAAGCAGGGCGATGAGGCTGGCGAGAGCTCCGCCGAGCGGGACGCCGGCATACATGATCGCAACTGCCCTGCCGCGCCGCTCGGGCGCGACGGATTCAGCGGCAATGGCGATGAGGTTTGGCAGCGCGCCGCCAAGTCCGACGCCGGTCAGGAAGCGCATCGCCACGAGATGTTCGAACGTGTCGGAAAAAGCTGTGCCGATCGAAAACAGGCCGAAGACGACCAGCGATAGGGCAAGGCCGTTGCGCCGTCCGAACCGGTCGGCGATCACGCCCCCGCAAAGCGCGCCAAGCACCAGCCCGAAGGTTGCGGATGAGAGGAAAACGCCCAACTGTGACGGTGAAAGTCCAAAGGCGGAAACAAGTTTCGGCACGGCGACACCCGCCGCCTGAAGGTCGAAACCTTCGATAATCGCGGCGAGAAACACAAGCACAAGCGCGCGCGTTCCCGTCCCCGCATGAAGATGCGTGGCATTTGTCATGATATTCTCCTCCCAAAGGCCGCCTCGGCGGCAATCATGCTTTCATTCAGCCTGCGTTTGGCATCGCGTCAGCGACGGCTCCCCCAGTCCTCCCGAGCCCGTCCCGTTCCTCAAAATCCGCCACCCGATGGTGACGGCAGACATCCTGACCGCGCCATCCGCATATTTCGCTGGCGTCACGCGCCCTTCCAGATGCGCGATAACAATTGGCGCAGGACCTCGCGTTCTCTCGGCGTCAGCGCACTGAATGTGCGTTCCTCCTGCGCCATGACACGGGCACGCCATTCGGCGACGGCCTCCGCGCCGGTTTCGCTCAAGTGCAGATGCTGAATGCGCTGGTCTTCGTCGTCGGCAAGGCGATCGATCCATCCCTTGGTGTCGAAATGCGCAAGGATGGGCGCGAGATTGGCCCGTTGCAGCCGCGCCTGGCGCCCGATCTCGGCAGCCGTGATGCCGGGCGTCTCGTCGATCAGGCAGAGAACCGTGAAAGGGATAGGCTTAATCTCATCGCCTAGCGCCTCGGCAAAGCCCGCCAGATCGAGGATCGAGGCTCGACGCAGATGGTAACCGAGGAGATCGTCCATGACCGGCGTCCTCATCGCCGCAATGTCCCGCACCTTCGCCCTCACGCGCTGCCCTTCTTGAAAATCATCAAAATTGCCTCTTGTCAGTTTCATATCGCTATGGGATATAGCAGTCAATCGCTATTTAACATAGCAATGTTCGAGGTCGGGAGTCTCGAACGCTCACGGGAGGATAGACCATGGCATCTGCATCAAACCTATTTCGACGCGTAAATCCGATCAGCGGTGAGGTGGCGAGCGAAGCGCCGGCGCAGACGCCGGACGAAGCGCGAGCCGCGGTCGACGCGGCAGCCCGCGCCATGCCGGCCTGGGCCGCGCTGGGGCCGAATGCGCGCCGCGCCGCTCTCCTGAAAGCTGCCGATGCCGTTAGCGCGAAGGGTGACGCCTTCGTGGCGGCGATGATGGCCGAGATCGGTGCGACCGAAGCCTGGGCGCGTTTCAACGTCACGCTTGCCGCGTCAATGCTGCGCGAGGCAGCGGCACTCACCACGCAAGTCGCTGGCGAAGTGATCCCGTCCGACAAGCCGGGATGCCTTGCCATGGCCATCCGTGAGCCAGCGGGCGTCGTGCTTGGTATTGCGCCGTGGAATGCGCCGGTGATCCTTGGTGTCCGTGCGCTGGCAACACCGCTCGCCTGCGGCAACGCCGTGGTGTTCAAGGCAAGTGAACTGTGCCCGAAAACCCATGGGCTGATCGTCGAGGCCTTGGCGGAGGCCGGGTTGCCGGACGGGCTTGTCCAGCTTGTCACCAACGCGCCTGAGGATGCCGCAGAAGTCGTCGGGGCACTGATCGATCATCCAGCTATCCGACGTGTGAATTTCACCGGTTCCACCGCGGTCGGGCGCATTGTCGCGATGCGTGCGGCGCAAAATCTCAAACCCTGTGTTCTGGAACTCGGTGGCAAGGCGCCGCTTGTCGTGCTGGACGATGCGGATCTCGACGAGACCGTGAAAGCCGCCGCCTTTGGCGCTTTCTTCAACCAGGGCCAGATCTGCATGTCGACGGAACGGATTATTGTCGTCGATGCGGTGGCTGACGCCTTCCTTGAAAAATTTGCCGCCAAGGTGCGGACGCTTATCGCTGGCGATCCTCGCCAGGGTGCTGCACCGCTGGGTGCAGTGGTGGACGTCAAAACCGCTGAGAAGCTGAAGGGGCTGATCGACGACGCCATTGCCAAGGGCGCGAAGGTGATCGCGGCGGGCGAACCGGATGGTGTGCTCGTCCCTGCGCATATCGTTGCGGACGTGACTGCCGGAATGCGCCTCTATTCCGAGGAGAGCTTCGGGCCCGTTGTTGCGGTGATCCGGGCCAAGGATGAGGCTGATGCGATCCGCATTGCCAATGACAGCGAATATGGTCTCTCGGCTGCCGTCTTCACCAAAGATGCGGCGCGCGGCCTGAAGGTTGCCCGGCAGATTCGCTCCGGCATCTGCCATATCAACGGCCCGACGGTGCATGACGAGGCGCAGATGCCTTTCGGCGGCGTCGGAGCTTCGGGCTACGGGCGCTTTGGTGGCAAGGCCGGTATTGCGGAATTCACCGAGCTTCGCTGGATCACGGTCGAAACCGAAGCTGGACGCTTCCCGATCTGATCTTACGTCGAGCCTGTGCTCGCCTTCAAATCATTTAAAAGGAAACCAATCTCATGACCGAGACTAGCAGCAAGGCGGACGTCGTCGCCGTCGATATTGACGAAGGCATCGCCTGGGTCCGTTTCAACCGCCCGGAAAAGCGCAATGCGATGAGCCCCGAGCTGAACCGCCGGATGATGGACGTGCTGGACGAGCTGGAATTCCGCGAGGATGTTGGCGTTCTTGTCCTCAGCGGCGAAGGCACGGCCTGGACGGCTGGCATGGATCTCAAGGAATATTTCCGCGAAACCGAGGCCAAGGGTCTGGCCGGCGTGCGTCAGAGCCAGCGCGAGAGTTATGGCTGGTGGCGTCGGCTGCGCTGGTATCAGAAGCCGACCATTGCCATGGTCAATGGCTGGTGCTTCGGCGGCGGTTATGGCCCGCTCTTCGCCTGCGATTTGGCTTTTGCGGCAGACGAGGCGAAATTCGGCCTGTCGGAGATCAACTGGGGTATTCTGCCGGGCGGTGGCGCAACCAAGGTCGCGGTAGAGCTGATGCCCTTCCGTCAGGCCATGTACCACGCCATGCTCGGTGAGCCGATCGACGGCCAGAAGGCTGCGGCCTGGGGTCTTGTCAATGAGAGCCTGCCGCTTGTCTCTTTGAAGGATCGGGTCGCCGAGGTTGCCAAGGTGCTGCTGGCCAAGAACCCCGTAGCGCTCAAGGCTACCAAGGATGCGGTGCGCCGCGTCGGCGTCATGACCTATGACGAGGCTGAGGATTATCTTGTGCGCGCCCAGGAAGCCGCCAATTCCTACGACAGTGAAGGTCGCAAGGAGGGCATCCGCCAGTTCATCGACGAGAAGACCTACAAACCCGGTCTCGGCTCTTACGACAAGAGTAAAATTCACAGCTGATAGAGGTTTTACTGGGAGGAGGACCAACATCATGCATAACTGGCTAGCCCCCGATCCGGTGGGCCTGCATGCGCAGGCGCGCCCGGAAAAACTCGCCCTTGTCGATCTGGCGTCCGGGAGGCACTGGACCTATCGGGGCCTCGACCGGGCGATCGAACAGGCAAGAGCGGCAATCGACGCACTCGGCCTTGCGCCGGGTGACAGGCTCGCGTCGATTGCACGCAACTCCGCCGATCTTGTGATTGCGCAGCAGGCCTGTCTGCGATCCGGCCTTATCTTCACGCCACTGAACTGGCGGCTCGCGGCTGCCGAGATCGATGCTATTCTCATCGACTGTACCCCCGCGCTGATCCTGGTCGACGGATCGTCGGCAGGTTTCACGGTGCCGGATGGCGCTAGACTGCTTGATATCGCAGCGTTTACCGCGCGTTGCGAAAGTGCGGCGGCAGGCGAACGAGGCTCTCCGCATGATGCCAACCGGCCTTGCGTCCTTCTCTACACTTCCGGAACGTCCGGGGTGCCGAAGGGCGTCATTCTAACCCCCCAGACACTGTTCTTCACCGGGGTTAATTTCGGCGTGCTAGGGCAGGTGACATCTCAGTCTGTCTTTCTCGCGGAATCGCCCTTCTTCCATGTCATCGGCCTGGTAACCTCCGTCTGGCCGCCATTGGTTCAGGGCGGTACGGTGCTGGTCTCATCCGGCTTCGATCCGGTCGTTACCAATTCCCGGCTTGCGGACCGCGCGCTCGGCATCACCCATTACTTCTGCGTCCCGCAGATGGCGACGGCGTTGAAGGACGCCGATGGTTTCCAGCCGGAGAACTGGTCGCTCGCTGCGCTTTTCACCGGCGGCGCTCCGAACCCGCCTGCCAATATCCGTTGGTGGCTGGAGCGTGGCGTTGCCATGGTGGATGGCTACGGCATGACCGAGGCCGGAACGATCCTTGGCATGCCGCTCGATCCAGCGCTGATCTCCAAACATGCGGGCGCCGTCGGCCAGGCGGGACCGGCCACTGCCATTCGCATCGTCGATGCCGAGGGCCGGGAGGTGCAGGACGGGACCGCTGGCGAGATCATCGTCAAAGGGCCGCATGTTACACCTGGCTACTGGAACCGACCGGAAGAGCGCGATGCCGCCTTCACGCCGGATGGCTGGCTGCGCACCGGCGACATTGGACTTCGGGATGCCGATGGGTTCGTAACCGTTGTCGATCGTCGAAAGGACATGTTCATTTCGGGCGGTGAGAACGTCTATCCGGTAGAAATCGAAAGCGTCCTTGCCGAACATCCAGCGGTCCTCCAGGTGGCGGTTATTGGTGTGCCGGACCCGCGCTGGGGCGAGGCGGGGCATGCCTTCGTTATCCTGTCACCAGGATGCGAAGACGCGGAGGGCGAACTTCGTGCCCATTGCGAGGCGCGGCTCGCCCGCTTCAAGGTGCCGAAACATTTCCGGATTGTCACGGAACTGCCCCGTACCAGCACGGGCAAAATCCGCAAGAACAAGCTCCGGGAGAGTCTTTCCGCCTGACCGTCCCGTACCCCCCATCTAGCAGCGCCGCAAGCGACGCTAAGCCAGTTAGGAGACAATCATGCGCACGCAAGTCGCTATCGTCGGAGCCGGTCCCGCCGGACTTATCCTTGCTCATCTCCTCCATGCCTCCGGCATCGAGACGGTGGTGATCGAGCGGCAGACACGCGCCTATGTGGAGGGACGGGTGCGGGCAGGGGTGCTGGAACAGGGAACAGTGGACTGCCTGTCCCGCCTTGGGCTGGACAGGCGCTTGCGCGAGGAAGGGCTGCGCCATTCTGGCACGCATCTGTCAGCCGATGGCGATGATTTTCGCATCGATCTAGAACAGGCTTCGGGTGGTGCTTGCGTTACGGTCTATGGCCAGCAGGAGGTGACGCGCGACCTTTTCGAAGCCGCCGAGGCGCGGGGTCTGACGATCCTCTTCGAAGCGAGCGACGTCGGTCTCCACGATATAGAGACGGAAAAACCCTTCGTTACCTTCCGCACGCCGTCCGGGGAGGTCCGGGTCGACTGCGATTTCGTGGTCGGCTGCGACGGGTTCCATGGTATCAGCCGCCAGGCGATCCCCAGCCATGTTTTGCGCATCTTCGAGCGTGTCTATTCGTTCGGCTGGCTCGGCATTCTCACCGAGCGTCCGCCTGTCAGCGAGGAACTCGTCTATGCCAGTCACGAGCGCGGCTTCGCGCTTGCCTCGATGCGTTCCATGACGCGCAGCCGCTATTATATCCAGTGCGACATGGGCGAGCGGCTGGAAGACTGGCCGGACGAACGTATCTGGGATGAACTGGCCGTGCGGCTTGGACCCAATCTCGGCGCACGGCTCCAGCGTGGGCCTTCCTTCGAAAAAAGCATTGCGCCGCTGCGCAGCTTCGTTGCCGAGCCGATGCGCTATGGCCGACTGTTCCTTGCCGGAGATGCTGCCCATATCGTGCCACCGACTGGAGCGAAGGGCCTCAATCTCGCAGTCTCCGACGTGACCATGTTGGGTCAAGCGCTGGCGGAATTCTACATTGAGCGCTCGGGCGCGGGAATCGACACCTATTCGGCGCGAGCGCTGGGGCGCGTCTGGAAGGCCGAACGTTTTTCCTGGTGGTTTACCACACTCACGCATCGCTTCCCGGAGACGGGAGCTTTCGAGCGACGAATGCAAGTCGCAGAACTCAGCTACCTACGAAGCTCACCACGTGCGCAGGCAAGTTTTGCCGAAAACTACGTCGGCTTGCCCTTATAACGGGTGACGGCGCGCTTAGACGAGAAGCCCTTTCAACTCCGACTGTACTGCACCCAGCGCAGACAGATAGCGCTCGACCAAATCCTGCATGGAAGCTGCGGATGCGGCGACACCGACATTGAGGGCGGCGATCGTCTTGCCCCGGGCGCTCTTCAGCGGCACGGCCAGCGAGCGCAGGCCGATCTCGACTTCCTGATCGATCATCGCATGACCACGGGCGGCGGTTGCTTCGATTTCAGCCATGAGAGCATCGATATCGGTAAGCGTCATCGGCGTGCGCGCAACGATGTCGGAGCGCTCCAGAAAGGCGCGGCGGTCTTCCTGGGACAGGGAAGCTAGAAGGACCCGCCCCATGGAAGTGCAATAGGCGGGCAGCCGCGACCCTGGCATCAGCGCAATCGACATGACGCGACGCTGGGCGGCGCGTGCGACATAGACGATTTCGGTATCATCGAGGATTGAAACGGATGTGCTTTGTCCGATGTCTTCCGACAGTTGATCGAGAAAGGGCTGCACGATGCGTGGCAGCGGCATTGAAGCAAGGCACCCCGTTCCAAGTCGAAGTACCTTTGGTGTGACCGTGAAGAATTTTCCATCATAGGCGGCGTAGCCGAGCTCGGCCAGCGTCAAAAGACAGCGTCTTGCGGTCGCACGATCCAGTTGGGCGATCTCCGCCGCCTCGGAAATCGACAGTTTCGGCCGTTCGGCGCTGAAGGCTTCGATAATGCTCAGCCCTTTGGCGAGGCCACCCATCATGTCGCGTCCACTCACAGCCATGTGCCGCCTCTTTCAATATTGTGCGATAATCGAACAAATATACTATATCGCACAAATGGGCTTGATGTCGATCCGAGTTGGGATTTACCTGAACCTTGAGCGGGCCACACGACAGGTCGCTGGAGGAAAATGGTATGGACAAGAGGATAGACAGCCTGGCGGATGCTCTGGCTGATATCGAAGATGGCGCAACGATAATGATCGGCGGCTTTGGCGGCTCGGGCGCGCCCATCGAGCTCATTCACGCTCTTATCGATCGCTTCAAGGAAACGGGTAAGCCCTCAGGGCTCACGGTTATCAACAACAATGCCGGCAATGGCCGTATCGGCATCGCGGCGATGATCGATGCTGGCATGGTCAAGAAGATGATCTGCTCCTTTCCGCGTTCATCCGATCCGCGGGCGTTCACAGATCGCTACCTCGCAGGCGAAATCGAGTTGGAACTGGTGCCGCAGGGTACGCTTGCCGAGCGCATTCGCGCCGGCGGTGCCGGCATTCCCGCCTTCTACACGCCGACCGGTTTCGGTACCGAACTTGCGCAGGGCAAGGTGATCGCCGAATTCGACGGTCGCAAATATGTGCAGGAGCGCTGGTTGAAGGCCGATATAGCGCTGGTCAAGGGGCATCTCGGCGACACCCACGGCAATCTCACCTACCGTCTGGCCGGGCGCAATTTCAATCCGCTGATGTGCATGGCGGCCAAAAGGACCGTCGCGCAGGTGTCGAAAATCGTGACGCCAGGAGAGATCGATCCGGAGCAGGTGATCACGCCAGGCATTTTTGTCGATGGGGTCGTGGAAGTGGCTGATCCGCAACAGGAAGAAGCGCTGATCCAAGCAGGAGTGGCATACGCATGAATGACGCACCCATGATCGATACTCGCGACGACATCAAGCTTTCCAACGCCCAGATTGCCTGGCGGGCCGCTCAGGATATTGCCGACGGCGCCTATGTAAACCTCGGCATCGGCTTCCCGGAAATGGTCGCAAAGTTCCAGCCCAAGGGCCGCGAGGCGATCTTCCATACGGAGAACGGCGTCCTAAATTTCGGTGAAGCGCCGCCCCCTGGTGAAGAGGATTGGGATCTCATCAATGCCGGGAAAAAGGCCATCACGCTGAAGCCCGGTGCGGCCTTCTTCCACCACGCCGACAGCTTCGCCATGGTGCGGGGCGGGCATCTGGATGTGGCGATCCTTGGGGCCTATCAGGTCGCTGAGAATGGTGATCTTGCCAATTGGCGTGTCGGCTCCAAGGGTGTGCCTGCCGTGGGTGGCGCGATGGATCTTGTCCATGGCGCAAAACAGGTGGTGGTCATCACCGAGCATGTCACCAAGGACGGCAAGCCGAAACTGGTCGAGCGTTGCACCTTTCCCCTCACTGGCGTCGGCTGCATCACGCGCGTCTATACCAGCCACGCGGTGATCGACATTGTGAATGGCAAATTCCTCGTACGAGAGAAGCTTACAGCCATGACTATGGATGAGCTTCAAGCCATGACGGGCGCGAAGCTCCATATCGATGGCCATGTCGACGACCTCGTGGTTCCGGCGCTGTAAGGAGTAAATCAATGACCGAAGCCTTTATCTGCGCTTATATTCGCACGCCCATCGGCCGTTTCGGCGGATCCTTGTCATCTATTCGTGCTGACGATCTCGGCGCAGTGCCGCTCAAGGCGCTGATGGCACGTTATCCGACCGTCGATTTCGACGCCGTCGATGATGTCGTCTATGGCTGCGCCAACCAAGCGGGGGAGGATAATCGCAACGTTGCGCGCATGTCGTTGCTGCTGGCAGGTTTGCCGGTTTCGGTTACGGGTACCACGATCAACCGCCTGTGCGGTTCCGGCATGGATGCCGTCATTACCGCCGCTCGGGCGATCAAGTCGGGCGAAGCGGAATTGATGATCGCGGGCGGCGTGGAATCGATGAGCCGCGCACCCTTCGTTCTGCCAAAGGCAGAGACTGCCTTCTCACGCAATGCCGAAATCTATGACACCACCATCGGCTGGCGTTTCATCAACCCGATGATGAAGAAGCAATATGGCGTCGACTCGATGCCTGAAACTGGCGATAATGTCGCGATCGACTTTAATATCGCCCGCGAGGATCAGGACGCCTTTGCCGTGGGAAGCCAGGCGAAGGCCGCTGAAGCCCAGGCCAATGGCCGCCTTGCTAAAGAAGTCACGCCGGTGAGCGTGCCGCAGAAAAAGGGTGAACCGCTAATCGTCGATCGCGACGAGCACCCGCGTGCGACATCGATGGAAGCGCTCGCCAAGTTGAAGCCAGTCAATAAAATCGAAGGTGGCACGGTTACAGCGGGTAATGCGTCCGGCGTCAATGACGGCGCGGCAGCGCTCATCATCGCTTCCGAAGCTGCTGCCAGAAAGCACGGCCTGACCCCCATCGCCCGCATTCTGGGTGGCACGACGGCAGGCGTTCCCCCGCGCATCATGGGCTTTGGTCCCGCACCGGCAACCAAGAAGCTGCTTGCCCGCCTCGGCCTCGCTCAGGAGCAGATCGACGTCATCGAACTCAACGAAGCGTTCGCCTCCCAAGGCCTGGCGACGCTGCGGGATCTCGGCATTGCCGATGACGACCCGCGCGTCAACATCAATGGTGGAGCCATCGCGCTCGGCCACCCACTCGGCATGTCCGGCGCCCGCATCACGGGCACGGCAGCGCTTGAGCTTTCCTTGTCCGGCGCGCGTTACTCGCTTTCCACTATGTGCATCGGTGTGGGACAGGGCATCGCGGTCGCGCTGGAGCGGGTATAGGCTGCTCGGCTCAGCGCCTCAAGCATCTGGTGACCCTGTTTCCAGAAGAGCGCCTACGTGCGAATATTAGATTCCCGGTTCACGAGGGACGCTTTGCGTCACGGAAACGGGGACCGGATCAGAATTTCCGAAAAATTTAACAATGCACGATAGGGAAAAGACGTCAAACAACCTCTGGTGTCAAATGGCTTCTGAGCTCGATCTTCCGACAATCCTTTTGTTACAAAAGACATCGTATATAGCAGGCGCCTTGACCCTATTTTATCTGCGGTTTACGTCGTCGGAGAGCAGAGGTGTGGGGCTTCTGGCGTCGAGTTTCCTGGTGCTCGCGGTGGGTTCGACGCTCGCGGGATACGCAGAGCTCTATCCAACACTTTACAGCGTCCTTAGCCTCATCAATATCGCCTTGGGGGTTCTGGGATACTCTTTCTTTGGGTTGGCGTTCGTTTTCATCAGTGACCCGGAGCGGAGATTGAACCCCTGGCTGGTATGTGTGCCAGCGCTTGTGACGTTGATTTCTGGAGTTGTGACGGAGTTTCATCTCAACAACACCTATAGAGCAACAAGCTTTACATTAATGGGTTGTTTAGCGACCGCCGCGACGGCAGTGATCGTATACCGCGATGCCCGTCGCGAGCCGCTGCCTATACGAAAACTGGTTGCCGGCATATTGGCTGCTGTCAGCATACTTTGCTTTATCTTGGCGGTGGAGTTCTGGTTCCAAGACTTCCCGATACTCAGTGCCGTCGACGGCTTCTTTATGATGATCGTCTCGAAGTTTGTGCTTGCACTCGCAATCGTTATTTTGATCAACGAGCGTCAGCACATGAAGATCAAGCACCTTGCGGACAGGGATCCGCTGACCGGTGTCTTCAACCGCCGCGCCTTTGATGCGCAGGCGCAAAGCGAATTATCAAAAGGCGATTCGGTCCTGTTTCTGGACATTGATCATTTCAAGCACCTGAACGATCGTTTCGGCCATGCGGCAGGTGATCGCGTGCTTTCAACAGTGGCGAAGGCCGTTCAGGCTGTGTTGCCGGAAGGCGCTTTGTTTGCGCGCCATGGAGGAGAAGAGTTCATCGCTTTTCTGCCTCAAAGTGTAGGTGATGCGATACTTCATGCGGAGCGGATCCGAAAGACGGTCGCAGACTTGCGCTTCCCAAATCCGGACTCAGAGATCACGCTAACGCTCAGCATCGGTGTTGCCACAGCAATTCGTCACGGAGAGAGCGTGTCGGGCCTCTCTCAGCAAGCAGACCGGGCATTGTACATAGCAAAGGCGGGTGGACGAAACCGTGTGTGCGGCGCAGACCACACCATGTCGCTGCAGGCAATGTACAGCTGATTAAACCCCAAAGCTCTGCTGGTTGGTCATCAGTTGTTCCTTGTGATGGCAACTCTAGCAAAACTTGCGGTATCGGTATGATTAGGCGGCCAATTTCACTCAACCTTGAGAGTCTTAACAAAATTGGCGCTCTCATGGGCATGGATGCGGGTGAAGCGGATCAGTTCATCGAAGTGACGCTGCATTTTGCGGATGGACTCGGCATTGTTGAGGACCAGATACATGCCACCCACGAAGATCGCCGCGCGCTGCGATCCGAAGATCGTATAGGGGACGGAGAAGCGCTCCTTCTCGTTGAACAGGAATAGCCGGAACGAGGGATAGAGCTCGTTGATGAGTTCGGACATGTATTGCAGCTGGGTCGCCCTGATCTCCTTCTTCAAGCCGCTCCACATACCCCGCCCTTGGGCGAAGGCTTCCAGCGTTTCGCAAGGCATGCAAACTTCCATATCCGTGCCCGGCTGGCGGTTATAGTCGAGCCGGAAAGCGGACTCATTCGCTTGCGCTTTCACGCTTTGATGCGCGCTTTCGGCTTCAAATGCGATGATCTGCGGGGTGCGCAGCAGGTCCGGGATACGGGCGGGAACGTAGCGGATCTTCGAGCCTGTAGCCTCGGCATGCCATTTCATCAGTAGCGTATCGGTGTAGTCTTCGCCGCCTTCCTCGATTTCAAAGCTAGGCCGTAATTCGCCGGTCAGGCCTGGATCGTGCGAGATGCCAAGCAGCCAGTCCAGCGAGACCGCATGGCGTTCGGCGATGTTGAGAAGAGTTTCCACCCGAGGAAGACGCGCCGAATCACCCGATAAGAGCTGCGATAGCGCCGAGCGATCGACGCCGATGCCGGCTGCGAAAGCGGAATGGCTGTTACCTGACCGCGCCACCAGCTCCAGCAAGCGAATGCGGAAGAGATCTGCCAAGGCCCGCTTGTCCATAATCCACCTCATTGTTTACTAAAGTCGACATATTATAATTTCTGTTATCAAAATCAACAATTGGTCACCAAACTCTCATTGTGCACGTCGCATCTGGGTGAAATTCTGATCCGGGGCAACGCATCAGGGGATATGATGAGCGAGACTTTATCTGAAAGGCAAAACCAAGGGTTCCATCAACGCCGACCAAGGGCTCTTAAAATAGAGTGGCCGACCGTCGCTTTACTGCTGGCGTGCTACGGCCTCTGGGGAGCGGCAGGCTGTGGTCTTTATCCGAGCTATCCAATCGTCGCGCTCGTGCTGATGGGAGTGGCGGTTGCGCTTCATTCTTCGCTTCAGCATGAGGTTCTGCACGGTCATCCAACAAGAAGCGCAAGGATAAACGAGGCGTTGGTCTTCGCACCGCTTGGCGTCTTTTACCCCTACCGCAGTTACAAGCGGACCCATCTTCAGCACCATGCGGATGAGCGTCTTACCGATCCCTTCGATGATCCTGAAAGCTATTATCGCGCCATGAGCGATTGGGAGACGATGCCAGCGTTTCTGAAACGCCTGCTTGCCTGGAACAATACGTTGGTCGGCCGTGTGCTGATCGGTCCGCCGCTGATGGTGGTAGGGTTTACCGCTTCCGAATGGCGTAAGATTTTCAAGGGAGACCGTAAGGTCACCATGGCGTGGATCCTCCACCTCGCCGGGCTCATCCCGACTTTGCTTGTGGTGTCACACCTGTTCGGTATTCCCGTCTGGCTCTACATTGGAGTTTCCGCCTATCTCGGTGTTTCCATCATCGCCATCCGTTCCTATTGTGAGCATCAGTGGGCAGAGCAGCCGGATGGGCGCACGATCATCGTCGAGAACTCGCTTTTGGCACCGCTGTTTCTCTATAACAACCTGCACTTCGTCCATCACAAACTGCCCACCGTGGCATGGTACAAGCTGCCGTCGCTTTATCGCGCTGGGCGCGCAGAGTGGCAAAGGATGAACGAGGGTTATGTCTTCGCCAACTACTTCGAGGTTTTCCGTGCATTCGCTTTCAAAGCGAAGGAGCCGGTGGTGCATCCTGCCTGGCGACGGGAGGAACCGGTCATTGCGAACGACATCGTTGTGAACGACCAGCAAGAGGTCGCGAGCTATCAAGCGTCAGGTGGGGCTTCTATTCCGAATCTGCCGGCATGAGGTGGATCGCCGCTCTGCCGATGTATGACTGGCCGGAACTGCGATCCGATGTGGATCGTATCTGGGAGACGATGCGCGCTCGCTTCATCGCAAATGGCATCGATGCGCCTGAGAGCCTCGTTCGATGCAACGCTGACATGCCGCCGGTTCCGGGTGGCATTCGCGGCGAGGATGGTTCGGTCATCGCGCCGGACCCCTCGACGCTCGATGCGGACGCGCTCGATCTCGATGTCCTTTGGCGCCATCCGGCTCTTCTCATTGCTGCCACCTGTTGGGGGCCGATGGAACTTGGCTTGCAGAATCATGTCCAGGTCATCGGACAAAGCCAGTATGAGGATGTGGCAGGGGGATTGGGGATATATTATTCGAGCGCCATTATTGGTCGTAGAGGCGAGGGTGCCAGTGTGATGGCGCCCGAAACCGGTGAACCGATCTTGCCGATCTCGTTATTTCGGGGACGAAAACTTGCCTTTAACGAGCATCGTTCGATGTCCGGTCATCTGGCCTTGAAGCGCGATCTGGAGGCCATGGGTGAAGGCCTCGGGCTATTTTCCGAATTGGTGGAGACCGGGGCACATCGAGCGTCGGTGACGGCTGTCGCGCGGGGAGCGGCAGACTTTGCAGCGATCGACTGCCGGTCGTGGATGCTGGCTGAGCGCTATGAGCCTGCGGCCAAGGATCTGCATGTTGTCGGCTGGACGGGGCGGCGCAAGGGCCTGCCCTTCATCCGCGCCAGAAACATCCATCTCGATTTCCTGATGTAGGCGCGGCGCGACCTTAGAAGGAGTTATCGGGAGGCAGGGTCTTGGACAGGAGTTCCCTGGTCTTCTCCATGTCTGAGGAGATCGGTCGATCGTCCGAATAGTGGCGGACGTGCGACCGGAGCAGGCTGTAGAGAGCGTCCGTACCCGGTGCTCTGCGCGCCACGGTTTCCAGAAAATCATGGGCCTGCGTGGCGGCCAACCACTCGATCGCGAGGATGTATTCGGCGTTGTCGATAACGGCGAAGAGCTTATTGGCGGCAGCGGTGGGGTGTGCCAGGAAATCTTCCTGCAGCGCAGACGTCAGGCCTCCATCGGTGGAGGCAGGGGCTGCAAGCCTGCGGTTCTCGTTCGCAAGCGCCGCTGCCGTATACTGCGCGATCATGAAGCCGGAATGGCTGCCTGGGTCGGAGGCGAGGAAGGGCGGGAGGCCGCTCACCAGCGGGTTGACCAGGCGATCGATCCGCCGCTCGCTCATGGCCGCGATTTGCGCCATGGCAATGGCAAGGGCGTCGGCGGCCTGACCAAGTGCCGGTGCCACCGCATGCGCTTCCGACCAGACAAGCGGCTCTTCCGGCGTGCCGGCAACCGCCGGATTGTCGGTGACCGATGCCAGTTCACGGTCAATAATGGCTGCGCAGTTTTCGAATAAATCACGCGCGGCGCCATGGGCATGGGGGATAGAGCGCAGGCTGAGCGCATCTTGCGTCCGCCGGCCTTTAGCAGCTTCGATCAGCCCGCTGCCGGCAAGACGTCCCCGCAGCGCCGCACCCACCTTGGCAATCCCATTGGAGACCCGCAAAGACAGCACCACTTCGCTAAAGGCTGGCATCTGGCAACCGGCGGCTTCCAGCGTCATTGCGGCAATCGCGTCGGCCCAGTCGAGCAATTGCGCGGCCCGCTCCAGCGCGATGCTGGAAAGACCCGTGGCGCAAGCAGTGCCGTTGACGAGGCTCAATCCCTCCTTGGCGCCGAGAACCAGCGGCTCAAGTCCGAGCTCCGCCAAGGCCTCACGCCCGCTCAAGGCACGCCCACCGATATGGGCAGAACCTTCCCCAATGAGAACCAGCGCCGTATGCGCGTTATGAATCAGATAGCCCGCTGAACCACGGGAAGGGACATCGGGGATGCAGTCACGCTCGAGAAAGGTTGTGAGATAGTGGACGATATCCCGGCTCACGCCGGAATACCCATGAGCGAAGTTAGCGATCTGCGCGGCGATGATGGCGCGCACCTCGCGGGGCGGAAGAAGCGGACCGACGCCGCAGGCGTGGCTCAAGATAATGCTGCGTGAAAGCTTGCCCTGCGCGGCCCGATCGACCACTGTGTCAGATAAGGCGCCGACGCCGGTATTGATGCCGTAGGCTCGGATGCCACGCTCGACGATGCTTTCCACGATCCGTTGAGCGTTCTCGATGCGCTGAATTGCGGCGTCCGAGAGCGCAAGCGTCGCCCCTTGCCCGACCTTTGCCACGTCCTGCCAAGTCAGCCTGTCATCGAGCAACACGGTCATTCGATATTCCTGATAGTCGTTGGAAGAGAGCGCATGTCCAGGGCTAGGACAGTGTCGCTCCCAAATTTTGGGTTAGGCGCTGTAGAGACGATAGCGGCTGCCGGGATAAAGCAGCCGGACCGAGGAGATCACGCCAGCTTCAGACCATGTGCGTCGGCGCACGAGAAGGCATGGCTCAGTCTTGGAGATCTGAAGCAACTTGCATTCCCATGCTTGCGCCGTCACCGCCTCGATATGCTGCTCGGCCCTGACGATCGGGGCAATGGCTGTCAAATATCCGTTCGGCGTCGTCTTGGCGAAGTTCTGATCGATATAGTGCGGAACGATGGCGTGGTTGACGAAACGATCCTCGATCTGCATCGGCACTGAATCTTCCGCATGCACTATGATCGAATGGGAGACTGGGCTGCCGATCTCGATCGAAAGGGCCTCTGCCAATTCGGCCTCGCAGCTTTCCATTCGAAGCATAATGACATTGGCTGTATGGACGCCACCATTGCGAGTGATTTCGTCGGCAATATTGGGGACGCTCTGAAACTGCGATGTTCGCTTCTTGCTGGCAACGAAAGACCCCTTGCCCTGTACGCGAACGACGAAGCCTTCATCGGCCAGTTCGCGCAGTGCGCGATTGGCCGTCATGCGGCTAACGCCGAGCAATTCGACCAGTTCATTTTCGGAAGGAACGCGATGGCCGACGGCCCACTCGCCGGTTTCGACGCGGCTTCGAACATAATCCTTGAGCGTGACATAGAGCGGCTTGTCGGAAGCCTGCTCGTCATGTCGCTTGTCGACCTGTTTTTCTACCGGTTGCATGAGGCTCCAAAAGGCGAACGACGCAGGTTCGGCATCTGACGCGTCGGGGGCGCGTGTGCGGGTATGGTGCGTGCCATACCCGCAAACAGCATTCAGTTCAACTTGTGCGCCGTCAGCCACTCGTCGGCAACCACATCGAAGCTGTCATGGTTGGCAAGACGGCCGTTCATGACGATCAGGTCATTGGTCGTCAGAGCAGCGGAAACCGCATCCAGCGTCTTTGTCACCGTGTCATTGACCTTGGCCTTTGCCATGACCGGCACGATATTCTGTGCCGGGAACAGATTCTTGACGTCTTCCAGAATGATCAGGTCGTTGGCGGCGATTGCCGGGTCCGTCGAGAAGAGGTTAGCCGCCTGAACCTGATTGTTCAGCAGTGCCGACAGGGTCAGTGGGCCACCGACATCGAGAGACTTGAACGACTTGAATTCAAGGCCATAGAGTTCCTTCAGGCCGATGATGCCTTCCTTGCGGGTCTTCCATTCCGGCGGGCCGCCGAGCACCAGTTCGGATGCGACGGGCTTGAGATCGGCAATGGTCTTCAGCTTGTATTTCTCAGCAGTGGCACGCGTGACCGCCACACCATCGGAATCCTGAGCCGCGGATGGCGTCAGCATAACGACACCCTCTGGCAGCGCCTTTGTCAGTGCTGCAGCGACGTCCGCGGGCGAATGGGCGGTGGCGTTCTTGTCGAGATAGCTCAATGTCGCGCCGGCATATTCCGGCAGGAGATCAATCGAGCCATCGAGAAGCGCCGGCATATAGACTTCGCGGCTGCCGATGCTGAGCTTCGTCTCCGTCTTGATGCCCTTGGCGGCGAGAGCCTTGGCATAGATGGTGGCCAGAAGCTGGCTTTCGGGGAAGTCGGCCGAGCCGACGATGATGGTGGACGTATCCGAGCGCTGAGCCGGAGCCTTCCCGAGGGGATCGGTCTGGGCAAGCGTCGTGGTGGCAGAAAGCGCGATCAGCGCGAATGCGCCGGCGGCCTTTAAGATACTGAATGCCATGCAAGCTACTCCTTTTGTTTCAACGTCTTCAGAATGAAAATGCGGTTTTGGTTGATGCCCGCCCTATGCGCGGCGGGTTAGTCCTGGTGATACCGTGAGCCTCGATATGATGCCGATCACCAGATCGACCATAAGGGCAAGCACACCGACCAGAACGGCGCCGGCTGCCATCTCATAGTAGTCGTTCTGGGCGCGTCCATCGATGATGAGGCGCCCCAGTCCGCCAAGCGATACGTAAGCCGCAATGGTTGCCGTCGAGATGATCTGCAATGTCGCGCTCCGAAGCCCGGAGAAGATCAGTGGCAGAGCGCAAGGAAGTTCGACATCGAAGAGAATATCGAGGGGGCGCTTGCCCATGCCGCGCGCTGCATCCACCGCTGCCGAATCCACTGCCGCAACGCCGGCATAGGTCGCGCTCATGATGGGCGGCACGGCCAGCAGCACGAGAACGATGATGCTTGGCACGATGAACGCCATGTCGGAGGCAAAGACCGGACCGAAGAGAATGACGAGCAGCACGATCAGACCGAGGCTCGGCAGCGCTCGCAAAGCGTTGGCTAGGCCGGCAATGACGACCACGCCTCGGCCGGTATGCCCGACATAAAGACCGATCGGCAGGCCGATCAGGCAGGAGAAGAAGAGGGCAACGCCGCTATAGATCAGATGCTGGATGACGAGTGCGAAGACGCCGTCGGTGCCCGTCCAGTGGGCAGGATCGGAAAACCACGCGATCATCGTTCTGCACTCCCGGGCTGCCATGGTGTCAGGCGCTTTGTGGCAAAGAGCACGATCCCGTCGAGCAGAGCAGCCAGCAGCACGCACAGAACGATACCGGCGATGATCGGCGTCAGGAAGCGTAGTTGAAGTCCTTGCGTGAATAAAAGGCCAAGCTGAGGGGTACCCACGAGTGCCGCAACCGAGACGATACTGACATTGGACACCACGGCCACACGCAGGCCCGCCGCAATCACCGGCACGGCAAGCGGAAGCTCGACGAAAAGAAGCCGCGGCAATGTGCGATAGCCCATGGAATTGGCAGCTTGAATGACATCGGGCTGTACGGAATCGAGGCCGTCGGTGACCGTGCGGATGAGAAGCGCCAGCGCATAGATCGTCAGCGCGACAACCACGTTGAGCGGATCGAGAATGCGTGTGCCGAGAACGAGCGGGAGCAGAACGAAGAGGGCAAGCGACGGAATGGTGTAAAGCAATCCGGCAGCGCCCAGCATGGTGGAGCGAAAGAAGCCGGCCCGGTGCGCAAGCCAGCCAAGCGGCAGTGCGAGGACGAGGCCGATAACCACCGGGATGACCGAAAGCCAAAGGTGCCAGAGGAAGAGTTCGGCGATACGGCCGGACTCGCGGTACAGCCAATCGAACCTCATGCTTGCGCCCTCGCGCGACCGGTGCGGGCCGCCTCGATCGCAGCGACCACATGCGGCAGGGTGACCGTGCCCGCCAATGTGCCTGATGGTCCGACGATCACGCCTCGGCCCGACGGTGAACTGAGGGCGGCGTCAAGAACGTTGCGCAGGCTGCTGCCTTCGACGGCAAGCGTACCGCTGAGATTGAGATCGCCCTCTCTCAAGGGCGCCTTGATGCTTTCCACATCGGCCCAACCCAGCGGGCGGTTCTCGGCGTCGGCGACGAGCACCCATCTGTCGGTCGCAATCTGGCGAAGGGATTCCGGTGTGGCACCGAGCGCGGCTGTCGGTTCATGGCCAAGTTGCACGCCATCATCATTGAAGTCGGCGAAACCCAGGATGCGATAACCCCGGTCACGACCGATGAAATCGGCGACGAAGTCGTCGGCCGGTCTTGCCAGTAATTCCTGGGGCGTGGCGATCTGCGCCAGCGTTCCGCCAGTGCGCAGAACCGCGACCTGATCTCCAAGCTTCAGAGCCTCGTCGATGTCATGCGTGACCATGATGATGGTCTTGCCGATTTCGCGCTGGAGGCGGAGGAACTCGTCCTGCAACTGGGCACGGACCACTGGGTCGACGGCGCTGAAAGGCTCGTCCATCAGCATGAATTTGGGGTCGGAGGCGAGCGCGCGAGCAACGCCGACGCGCTGCTGCTGGCCACCGGAAAGCTGCCAGGGATAGCGATTGGCGAAAGCGGAGGAGAGGCCGATCCGCTCCAGAAGATCATGAGCAGTACGAAGCGCTTGCTCCTTGGGCGTTCCGTTCAGCCGCGCGGTCGTTGCAATGTTCTGCACGACGGTGCGATGAGGAAAGAGACCGGCATTTTGAATGACGTAACCGATCTTACGGCGCAGAAGCGCCACATCCATGGCGTCCGTCGGTTCGCCATCGAGAAGAATTCTGCCCGAGGAGGGTGTGATCAGCCGGTTGACCATACGCAGCGACGTCGTCTTGCCACAGCCCGATGGTCCAACGAAGATGGTCAGCTTCCCGCTTGGAGCCGTCAGCGACAGATTGTCGACAGCCGTGGTCGGCCCTCGATAGTGCTTACTGACATGATCGAATGTAATCATAGGCGCGTTCCCTTTTCTGTCCCGGATGTCGCCAGCGATCCGGTCTCCTTGGTTGTCTATACAAGCACGAAGTTATGCGAGGCGCAAGCGGGTGGCGCTTAAAGAAAACGCGGTATTTATTTGTGCTTAAATCTTGTGCTCAGCCTGCGGTGTTCCGCGCGGCTGACGATCGGAGAACCACGGTTCTCGTCATACGTGATGTCAAGGACGCCATTGCTGAGGGCTTTTGCCGTCAAGCTCTCTGTCTAGGTAAAAGGCTGCGCTAATCATGGCCAGATGCGTAAACGCCTGCGGGAAGTTTCCGAGCAATTCACCACGGTGATCGAACTCTTCTGCGTAGAGGCCCAGGTGGTTGGCATAATTCAACAGTGCTTCGAAGGTCGCACGCGCTTTCTTCAAATCACCGGCCCTTGCAAGGCATTCGGCATACCAGAACGAGCAGGCAGAGAACGACCCTTCCTGACCGCTCAACCCATCTTCGCTCTTATAGCGATGAACAAGGCCGTCATCGGCAAGCGTGTCACCGATCGCGTCCAGAGTTGCCAACCAGCGCGGATCCGTGGCGCTTACGAACCTCACAAGCGGCATCAGCAGCAGCGAAGCGTCTAGGGTGTCGCCACCCTTGGTCTGGACGAAGTGTCCTTTTTCCTCGTTCCAGAAGTTTGCCCAGATGTCCTCACAGATATTGTTTCTAACATCGATCCACCGGCTGAAGGGTGCCGCGAGCGATCGCTTGCTCGCCAGGCGAATAGCGCGGTCGACTGCCACCCAGCACATGAGGCGAGAATGCAGGAAATGCTGGGGACCGCGCCGCATTTCCCAGATGCCGGCATCAGGCTCCTCCCAATGTTCGCAAACATAGTTGATGATGTCTCGCACCCCGTTCCAGCCATCATGAGAAATGGCGTGGCCATATTTGTTGCTGAGATAGACGGCATCCATCAACTCGCCATAGATATCGAGTTGCACCTGTTTCGCCGCGCCGTTTCCGATCCGCACGGGTCGCGCTCCGCCATATCCGCTTAAGTGATCGAGAGACACCTCATCCGCGACCGTGCTCCCGTCGACGGCATACATGATGTCGAGCTTTCCATTTGTACCGCATCGCATTGCGCGTTTGCCGATCCAGGACGTGAAGTCTTGCGCCTCCTGCTGATAGCCAAGCCGCATCAAAGCATAGACCGTAAAGGATGCGTCGCGGATCCATGTGGCGCGGTAGTCCCAGTTTCGAATTCCGCCAGGCGCCTCTGGTAGCCCGAAGGTTCCGGCGGCGATGATCGACCCGTGTCGGCGTGACGTCATCAATTTCAGCGTCAGGGCAGAGCGGGTCACCATTTCGCGCCACCGACCACGATAGGACGATTGAGCAGCCCAATCCTGCCAATACTGGATTGTCGCGTCCTCAAACCCTGCGACGTCTGCCAAGTCCATTGGCTCTTCGTCGGCCCCGGTTAGAACGAAATCGCCTGTTTCTCCGGCGGTCAGCTTCGCCTTGCAGATCACGTCGCCATCGAGCGGCTGAAGCGCGAGATTGGACGTGAGCCTGATCCCGTCGCAGTGCTTGGGCCGCCACAGCGCGGTGTGCCCATCGATCTCGGCAGTTTCCTTCTGCCTTGCATAGTCGAACCGAGGCGCACAGCGTAATGTGATCGCGACCGTCCCGCGCGTCACTTTCAGTCGCCGCACCAATTTCGTTGAGGTTGAGGCACTGTCTTCCCTGACGGCCATGAAGTCCGTGAGTTCGGCGCTGGCATTCTCGCCCATCCAGCGAGTGACCAGCACATTGGTGTCTGGCCGGTAATGCTGCACGATCCGAACATCGGGAATATCCGGCAGGATTTCAAAGAGACCACCTCGGTCCGGATCGAGCAGACCGGCAAAGATGGTTGGGCTATCGAAATTTGGCCAACACATGAAATCGATCGCACCGTCTTTGGCAATAAGCGCTAGCGTCGCTAGATCGCCGACGATACCGTGATCTGAGATAGGCCGCGGGACGGGCCTGCTGGCGGTCTCATCTTTTGAGAGACTATGGCTTTCGACTTCAGAGGGAGTGCGGACGTCCATTCGATAATCCATCAAGTGTGATCGCATGCCGGACGAAAGAAGCGTCTCGTTTCGATTTGCCGAAAGGTCGAGCAGTGCTTCTTCATCCACGACATTGTCTTCACAACGTCAGCATTCGCCTTGCGTTCCAAGGCAGCCGATCTCTTGGCGAACGGACTGTGTCCCTTGACGAAGGTGGAAGGTGCCTAGACGTGGAAATGTGCTAGACACCAAGTCATGATTTCCGGTGCAGAACTCAGGGACTGGACCTCGCGGCCCGATGGCATCATGCGTGGAGGAGCGGCGACCGCTCGATATAAATGTATTCCAGTTTGGTTTACAAGCATTCGGTATTTAAGATGTTTTTTATCCATTTCCTCTAGGGTCTGCCGATGCTTGGGCGGCTAAGCGCTGTGGGGGAGAGTAAGAGCATGACAATATCCCAAAAGGTGAAGTCCATCGGTTTCAGGACGACGGGTGGTATGGCGTTGCTGCTGATATCTGTCGTGTTGGTCGCCGTTGTGGGTATCCGGGGGATGGGAAGCCTGACGGGTGCTGTATCCCAGACAGTGGATACCTCGAAGGTTTTGATCGGCGCGAACAAGGCAGAAGGCGCGATCATCCAGTATCTTGTCAGCAAGGATCCCAAATGGATTGACGAGGCTGTCGGTGCTCTCGATACGGCGCAATCGAAGCTGAACATGCTTGCTCTTTCCATGAACGAAAAGGCTGAGCTTTCCAGCGGCATCGCCAAGACGGCTGACGCGGTGAAAGCTCTGGCTGCCTCGCAGGATGCTGTTCAGAAGGCCGGTGTGGCTTTGCGCGATGCGGCGGGCAGCATGGTGACGCTCGCCGAGCAGACGGAAAAAACGTCTCAGGATATCGCTAACCAGGCGGAGACCAATTCCAACAATGCGCTGGTGACACTCAACAGCATTCGCATTCTGATTCAGAACGCCAGCACCTTCAGTGAAGGCACCAATGCAGTCGAGCTTGCGCTGGTTCGCGCCTCGGGGCAGGGCGGTCAGATTTCGACCGATCAGCTTAAGGCGCCGATGGCGCGGGCCGAGGCGGGTTTGGCTGAAGTCGTGAAACTCGGTGGGACACCGGACATCCAGCCAATCATCAGCAATCTGGCAGAAACATTCTCGGATATCGAGAGTGCGATTGCCAAAGACAATGGTGCCGCGCTGGTCTCGACGCAGGACTTTGCGCTGTTCTCGAAAATCTCCACCATCACCCAGGCGCTCGACGAAGCGCTGCGCAAATCCGCCGAGACCGAACTTGCCGCCAAAAGCGAGAAGGACAAGGCCCGCTCCAAGGCACGCATCATTTCCGGCACGGCGCGCAATTTCAGCAACGTCTTGAAGGAGACGCTTGCCCAGGTCGAACGTTATCGCGTCCAGCCGTCGCCAGAGTCCGTGGAGGTGATTGCGGCTGGCCTGAAGAAGGCCGAAGCGCTGGGCACCATGCTATCGAAAACCTCCGGGACCGACGTGACGGCCAATCTCGCGCAACTCCGTCAGTCCTTCGACGCGATGAAGACCAATCTAACCACATCCGACCAGCAGGCGTCGCTGGTCGTTTCCACATTGCAAAGCGTCACCGATGGCATCGTGAAGATCGCCGGCGAAATTGCCTCGAGATCGGAGCGTCAGGGCAGCCAGGGCACATCATGGATGTGGGGTGCGGGCCTGTTCAGCCTTGTCTTGGCGATGGCGATCGCGCTCTTCATGGTGCGCTCCGTAGCGCGGCCGATGATGCAAGTGGCGCAGGCCATGGCACGGCTTGCACGGGGAGAGACCGACACCCAGCTGAAGCTTGCCAAGACCGATAATGAAATCGGCGAGATGATCGGCGCGCTGCAGGTGTTCCAGCAAAATGACCGTGCCCGTATCCATGCCGAGGCCGAAGCCAATCGGGAGAGACAGCAGGCCGAGCACATGCAGCGTGAACGCGAGGCTGAACGCATGACGGAAGCGCAGGCGATGGAGCATGCCTTTCGCCAGATATCCACGGGGCTTGATGCGCTTTCCAAGGGTGATCTCACGGCGCGCATCGGCGCAGTCGATCCACGCTACGATCGGATCAGAGACCATTTCAACAGCGCGGTTTCCACCCTTGAGCAGGCAATCGACGCGGTGATTCAAAGCGTCGGCACCATTCAATCGGGTCTGTTTGAAATCTCAAGTGCGTCCAACGATCTTGCCCGCCGCACGGAGCAGCAGGCCGCGTCACTTGAAGAAACGGTTGCAGCCCTCGGTGAAGTGGCGAGTGGCATCAACGGAACAGCTGATGGTGCAAGCCATGCCCAAAAGACCGTATCTCTGGCAAAAACCAATGCGGAAAATGGCGGTGGTGTGGTGGAACGCGCCATCAGTGCGATGAGCGAAATTCAGGGATCTTCCGCAAAAATCGGCAACATCATCGGCGTGATTGACGAAATCGCATTCCAGACGAACCTGTTGGCGCTGAATGCCGGGGTTGAGGCGGCCCGCGCTGGAGAGGCCGGCAAAGGTTTTGCTGTCGTCGCTCAGGAAGTGCGCGAACTGGCGCAGAGATCGGCCGGTGCCGCACGCGAGATCAAGGCTCTGATCTCCACATCGTCAGCCCAGGTCACGACAGGCGTTCAGCTCGTCGACGAAACGGGGATGTCGCTGAAAGATATCTGCGAGCAGGTGGGTGGCATCAGCGCCATCATCGACAGGATTGCCACTGCAGCGCGCGAACAGGCGGTGAGCCTGCGCGAAGTCTCCGCGGCTGGCGATGCCATGGACAAGGTGACCCAGCAGAACGCGGCGATGGTTGAGGAGACGACCGCGGCAGCGCAAACCCTGGTGCATGAGACCGAAAGACTGGCGCAGATGGTGGGGCAATTCGCCACGACACGGTCCGTGAGGGGCGGTATGCATGCCGCGGCAGCTTAAGGCTGCCGCTGGCTGATCTTTTGCGCGCCAATCGGATGACTGACCGCTTTGCAGCGCCGATCAAGCCTTTGTTAGGCCTCGACGGGTTCGCGCAAGGAATCTATGTCGCTTCCGAATTGGAATCTCTTTTTGATATTTTGTCAGCGCCTTACTTGGATCTGCCATTACGCGGGGCTCCTTCGGCGGATCGCGTAAAACTAGTAGATGGGATACGAGGCTTCATAAGAAGTGTTCGACCATGTTAAGGTTCGCTTTAATGTTCTCCTCTTATGGCACCGTTGGCGCAACCGTATTCAGGAGACTTCTTGATATGGAGAGGTAACCGGCGTGAGGTAGGCCTAAAGTATCCGTTTTGATCAATTGGTTTTTGGGGTCCATTTTTGCTGCTTACGCAGGAGTGCGTTTGCGAGGACTACGAGCTTTCGCATGATCGCAGTGATGGCGACTTTGGGTGGCTTTCCAGCTTTTCGCAAAGCGTCGTATTTTGCCTTAAGATCCGGATTGAAGCGGGTAGCGACCAGCGCCGGCATATAGAGCGCCTGCCGGACGATGGCGCGGCCGCCGACGATGAAGGCGCGTCCGGTCCATCGCCCGGATTGCCTGTCGCTCGGCGCAAGGCCTGCAAGCTTGCCAACGGCCTTCTCATCGAGTTCACCCAGTTCTGGCATTTCGATGAGAAGGGTAAAGGCTGTGATCTTTGAAAGACCGGGTATGGAAACCAGGATGTTAAAGCGCGCCGTGAGGCTTTCGTCGATCGCAATCTGGTCGGTGATGGCCTGCTCTACCTGGGCGAGCTGCGCTTCGATCTGCTTCAGGCGGGCAGCATTGTACCGTTTGAGGAGCGGCTGAGTAATGTTCCTGCCCCGGTTCTTCGCAGCCGTTCTGTCCTTCACCAGCGCCAGGCGTGCGGCATGCAACTCCTTGAGTTCAGCAAAAGAAATGGCATCCGGTGACAAGAGACGCGGGTTCAGCAGCATGCCGAATTGCGCCAGCATCTGGGCATCCGCACGATCTGTCTTGGCCAGTTTCCGATCGCCTCGGCAAACCGACGCGCCTGGCGCGGATTGACCTTGGAAACGGGCAGTTTCCGAGTGAGCATGAAGTGTTCGAAAGCCCTGTGATAGCCACCGGTCGGTTCATAGACAAGACGCGCGACAGGCGTGTTGCCGATCCAGCCGAGGATGGCTTCAAAACCCTTGCCATCGTTGCTCACGCGCAGCCTGTCACCATCTGGCAATCGGTACAGATCGATATGGTCTTTCGAGATATCGGCACCAATGGTAAGCTCAGTCATCTTTTCCGTCTCCCATGCTTGTCATCCGAGCTAAAAGCTCAGCTATCCGTTCAGGACGATTGGAAAAGATAGGGGTGATCAAACTTTAGCTCGGCCCGGCATTCAAAATGGTGGCCCGCGTGTCTTCGATCCATCCCCCATCGCCGGCAAGGGCCGCTACCCGAGCCGGCGCTTCTTTTTCTCACATGAAGCAAGGATTGTCATAAGACAAGCGTGTCGCCGCTAACTGGTTCGGGATTCCCGTTCGCGCTGAACTGTGATGCACTATGCCCATGGAAGGACAAGTATCGTGGGTACGCCGCAACGAGTTGAGTTGCGTGAGCGTGTCCTTGCGTTTGTGAATGAGGGGCGCAGCAACCGTGAAGCCGCTCGGTATTTCGGGTTTCGCCTCGGTTCGTCAACAATATGATGATCTTGCATCGGTCATCCGGTTCTCTTAGCCCCGCCAGGCAGGGCCATCCGCTTGGTGGTGTGAAGCTTCTGGCTCATGGTGATTGGGTTCGCGAGCGGATGTCTGCCCATGGCGAAACGACTTTGGAGGAGCGTTGCGCTCGCGCCGCGCGGCATTGACGTTCACCGCGCCACAGTCGGGCGGTTTCTGCATCGGCTCGGGCTGAGCAATAAAAAAAGCCTCAGGGCAAGCGAGCAGCGCAAGCCGGAGATCGCCAATGCGCGTGACCTGTGGATCAGCCGCCGGAAGCGGTTATTTAACAAGGCCCTGTCACGGCTCGTCTTTATCAACGAGACCTCGACAAATACGCGCCTCACAAGACGCACCGGATGGTCTATCAAAGGCAGTCGCTTTGCCGCTTATGCTCCCTCGGGAAGTGGGAGACGCAGACCTTCATCGCCGCACTCGATGCCATGGCCTGACCGCGCCATGTATCGTCGACGCTCCGACGAACAGCCGCACCTTCGAAACCTGGATCGAGACACAACTCGCCCCGACACTGTCGCCCGGCGAAGTCGTCATTCTCGAAACTCAAGGTTCTCCCGCGGAAGCGAGCTGTTCGAAGCTTCGATACAATCACCCAAGCCCTCGGCGACATCATCAGCCTTTTCTCCGTCACAGAGTGCAGAAATTTCTTCAAGGCCGCATGCTATGAGGCCGAATAAATGCGACACGCTTTATAAAGTACTCTTGCTGTCAGTAATTTTCGAGGCACCTTGAGCCCCAATGATGAAAATGCCCTTGCTTTAATCACGCTCCAAACTTTGATTATTCCAATCGGGATATATAACCGCGTGCAGTGGTTATATAGGTCACCTAGTGCTCGCTGTTTTGAGCGAATCGGGACTTAATACATCTTTAGCTTGAGTCAACTTTACGACGCCTTGGATGCCAATGGACCACAATGACAGCGAAACCACGCAGCTAAGTATCCATATTTTGCTTCTGTAGGTCATTTAATTCTCCTAGAATAAGAAGAATTTGGCGAATAAAAGTTGTCACAGACTTAAAACCTTCCTCGCTGTGCATTTGTCGAGCGCATATTTCTAATATATCCTAAAAAAACTATTAATGGGGTCAGTGAATTGTGAAGTGTTATGCTAGAGTTGGTGAGCATCGCCAGCCAGTGGAAATGATCGCTTCTGAGGGCGGGGCGAATGTTCATTGGCTAATAGGCAGTGTCCCCATAAATGGGGTTCATCTTATTGAGGGTGTATGATTCAATTTCCGTGAAAGGAGATTGCCATGCGCCGTCACGAATTGAGCTACGAAGAATGGGCTATCATTGCACCTCTTTTGCCGAACAATAGCCGTGGAATTGAGCGTGTCGACGACCGCCGGGTGATCAACGGCATCCTGTGGCGTTTCAGGACTGGTTCGTGTTGGCGAGATGTGCCGGAGCTTTATGGCCCGCGCACGACGCTTTACAATCGGTTCTGCCGCTGGCGCAAGGCGGGCGTCTGGGATCGTCTTCTGGACGCCGTTTCGAAGCGTTACGATGGAGACATCGTGATGATCGACAGCTCTTGTGTACGCGTTCACCAGCATGGTGCCAACGCTAAAAAGGGGATCTGCCGATCCTTGCATGGGACGTTCACGCGATGGCCCGACAACCAAGATCCACGCCCTTGTCGATGCAGATGGTAGACCGGTTCGGTTGGAACTCACCGCCGGCCAAGCCGCCGACGCACCGGTGGCTGAAAAGCTGTTGAGCGATCTGCGGCCTGGCGCGACGATCCTCGCCGACAAGGCATATGACACCGACGCAATTCGAAACTTCGCCAAGCAAAGCAAATGCTGGGCGACTATCCCTGCAAAGGCCAATCGAAAGCAGACACTCAGCTTCAGCCGCTGGGTCTACCGTCAGCGCAATCTCGTGGAACGGTTCTTCAACCGTATCAAGCAGATGCGAGGCCTCGCGACGCGATATGACCGACGCGCTGATCATTACATGGCCGCCCTCAAGCTTGCCGCGACAAGGATATGGATCGCCTCAACTAATGAGTCCGTGGACTAGGTCTGATAACACATGTGGCAATAATATAAACGGCATATAGCTAACACCAACGTGGAGCTGAATATAATAATTCTAGTTATAATGATGCTTAGAATTAAGGGTTCCTAATAGACTTTAGGTTCTTCTCGTCTACTGTTGCTTAAGGCTCTCAAACGTCGCCTTTGCCGCTGTAACAATGGTTGTCCTATTTCCTGAACTAGGATCTCCAACCTGAGAGATAAGTGACGTTTTGTACCGGATGCATGGGTAACACTTTTCGCTTTGCGGGAGGTGTTGATGCCGTGGAGAGAGACTTCGGTTATGGAGGAACGTCTGTGCTTTGTCGCCCGATTACTGGAGGGCGAAGGAATGAGCCATGTGTGTCGGCACTTCGGCATATCACGCAAGACCGGCTTCAAGATATTAAATCGCTACAACGACGACGGGCTAGAAGCTCTGACGGACAGGTCACGGCGTCCGTTGCGCTCTCCAACCAACGTCCCTATCCTGTTGAGGTAATGATCGTGCGCCTCAGATAAGAGACGCTTCATTGGACATGCTCCAGGATATATCAAGCTGGAAAAGAGAACGCTGCAAACCATCGACAATCCGTTCGGCACGGATTGTCACCTATGTTTTAGGTACAAACTGTTACCTATGTCTTCGGTTCGGACATAGAGCGTTATGGCGGAGAGGGTGGGACAATCCGCCAGATTGCCGCGCGATACCCGCATTTCCAAGATGTTCGATAAAGGCCCGACTACGCTACGGAAATTGCGATACCCGGTGGTGTACCCCGCGCGATACCCCGTTGCAAGGACCTTGATCGGATGAGGGATTTCGATGCGGATATGCTTGCCAGTATGATGCGCTACAGAGGGCCTTCAGCTTGCTCACAACGGTGCTCGCATGAGCCACAATCAAATTCTAAAACCTCGGCTTCAGTGCTGGCGCAGGCGCCCCCGCGTCGTCCGTCACGGCAGGAGGCGTTGCCGCGCTCGTCTGACGCTCAAGCTCCCACCGCAGGGCCGCAATCGCCGCCCGCTCCCGGATCTCCTCCTCGCAACGGTCATGACCGACGATGCGTAGTGCGATCCAGTCCTGTATCTTGATCATCTCCCGCAGCCACTCCAAAGCCTCCGGTGGAACGCGCTCTTCGATCAAGATCCGTGCGCGGTCTTTCGCGGATCGACGATTCAGATCCTTCACCAGACGATTCCAGGAGGGGCGGGGTCGTGGCCGATCAACGGAGTACGAGATCGGCTCAAGTCCGCGTTCTCGGGCCCATGCGTCAGCGCCAAGCTCATAGTCGGAGGGAGGAATCCGGCGGTCCCGGCGGAAATTATTTCCGCGTTCAAGCAACACGGAAGCCGGACTTTCCGGAATCAGGGCCAGCATACCCGACAACAGGGCGAGTAGATGTAGCACGGTTCTCGAAGCAGGATCGCGGCGGTGCCGTCTGGCAACGTTGCGGCGAATCCAATCCGCGCAGGTTCTCCGTCGCTTACTCTGTTTGACTTCCCTGTCCATACGTGACCTCCCCAATCCTTCAGGAAAGGATGAGGCAGCAGAAGGACCGGCGCAAATCCGGCGCGACTATGCGACCTAGCTGCCCTTGAGATATTCCGGCAGCTTCTCCTTCCTTTCGCTCATGAGGATCAGAGTACACTCAACCGTCGCGCCGTCATTCTGGACAAGCTGAAGCTGCCCTGCGGGAACAGTCGCGTCCCATGCGAAGTTCTCCGATAAAAGCCTGAGAAGCTCGCGCTTGTAGGCAGTGTCGAGGTTGTTGTCCAACTGATCGCCCTTCGTCTCCAGCACGGTGATGCGGGCACCACCGTTGTCGCGATTGGCGGCGAAGACAAAGTCCGGATAGACCTTGCCACGCTTCCAGCCTTGCAGGCCGTACTGAGTGCGGGCGACGTTGCGGTGCCACCACTTCAGCGCCTTGTCTTCGTCCAGGTAAACGGCAACTTGTTGTTCGTCACCGTTCAGTTCGTTGGCGAACACTGGAGAGAACAGGCTCTTCTCCAGAGGGCTGCCGTCACTGCGGGGAAGGTGTTGCATGCTCGCAGGCTCAGGAATGTCGAATTCAAAAGGCATGCGCCAGTTCTTGCTGTCGAGACGAAGTCGGAACTGAATCCTTCCAGTCCTGACCATCTCCCGGAACAAGCCTTCCGCGAGTCCTGTGCGCGCGGCGTCGAGCTTTCGGCGCATCTCTTCAACGATCAGCCCGGCCAGTTCGCCGATCCTCTCAGCGGTGAAGCCACGCTCATGAAGCGCGTCGAGAAGCTTGCCGACGATGGATCGTGCGACGAAAGGATTGGGCACGAGATCGGAAACCATTCGAACGGCATAGGCTGGATCGAAGATCAAGCTTTCGGCAGCCGCCGCAACACGTTCAGCCTTGAAATGCTCGCTGGTATTGGTGAGGCTGATACGCTGTATCTGGCCTTCCGGGCGATGCGCATTGTCGGGAATCCCTGCTGCAATAGATTTGGGATCGAAGCCACGCCAGTCCAGGCTGGCGAGAATGTCCGTCTCGTAATCGAGCGGACGGACATGCTCACCATCCACATGCAGCACCAGCGGCAGATAAATGTCCGTGGATGCGAATTCCTTGCGGCGTTGAATGGTACGGCTTGCCTTTGCGGTCGTCGTAGCGTCGGTTTGAACCACCCGCAAAACCAGATCGCCGAGGCCATCGCCTTCCAGTGCCTTCTTGATTGCATTCACGACGTCGCCCGTCCCTGCGTGATGGGTCACGACGAAGCACTCGTCCAGTTCGGCAATCTCGGTTTTCATCGCAGCCGGCTGGCGCAGAATGCGCCCCACTAGCTGCGTCATGGCATTCAGGTTGGAACTCGCCGCCAGTGAGCAGAGAACATAGGCAAAGGGGCAGTCCCAGCCTTCCTGAAGGGCCGACTTGGTGATGATGGCGCGCACCCGGTTGGTGGGTGCCAGTAGGTCGAGATTCTCCGGCTGATTGAGGTCGTTCGTCTCCGCCGTCTTGATGGCGATTTCGGCTTCGTCGAATCCTGCCGTCAGCAGCCATTCCTTCACATCATCGGAGTGGATGAATTCGGCGTTGCGCTGATCTTTGCCCGTGCGCTCGACCTGCACCAACATGATGGGACGAATGTACCGTCCGGTGTCGGCCCGCAACTGCGCCGCCTTCGCGTCGAGTAGGTTGAGCTGCTTCAGGGATTCGTTCAGCGTGCTCTTCCAGTCCGTGCCCTGCTTGGCAATCAGATTGAGAGGCATCTTGATCATGCCTTCCCGATCAAGCTCCACGCCTGTCACCTCCACCAGCACATTCGAATAGCGGCCCTCTCTGGGGTCATTCCCGCCACGCGGCTGCACGTCGTGCGGTGTCGCCGTCAGTTCCAGAACGAAGCGCGGGTTGAATCCATAGAGAGTTTTGAAGGCAAGGTCGGAAACCGCCTTGTGTCCTTCATCCAGAACGACGACCGGGCGGATGATGCGAAGAGCATTGCCCAGCGAATCCTTCACCATTGGAAACAGATCATCATAGCAATCAAGGTTGCCAACCGCCTTGATTAGTTCGGCATGCGCCTTCTGGTCGCCCTCCGGAGGCGTGAATCCCGCAACGTCTCCTCGGTCCCGGAACATCTTCAGCGTATCCTTCGTCTCGCGGTTCGCGGACTGAAGCATCAACAGCATCACGCAAAGCTGGCCTTCGACATCGCGGGCGTCGAGCCGATCGGACTTCTCCATGATCTTCACCCGCCCCGCAGCGGCGCGGTCGAGAACCTGACGATAGGGGTCCTGCCGGTCCTTCAGCCGCTTCAGGGTCTGGCTGTAGATCGCCTCGTTCGGCACGATCCACAGCACGAACCCTGTATTGCGGTTCAGGAACCGCCCGAAGATCCGGGAAAGTGCATTGGCCGCCAGGAAGGTCTTGCCGCCGCCCGTGGGAATCTTGAAGACGACGTTCGGCACAGTTCGGCCAATGCCATCGACGCGAGGAGAGAAAGGAATGGAGGAGCGCGAGGCAGGCAGCTTGCCATCAGCCTTCAGTCTTTGCCACGCGGCGCCTGCAAAGTCCGGCGCGGCCATCTTCAGGTGAGGCTTGGCGGCCAGAAGCTCGGCCACCTCATCCGCGCTGGCCTTCTCCTGCCCCAGAATGTCGAGATAGGCGTCCAGCGTCTCCAGAACACGCTTTTGATAATCCAGTTCGCGAAGCATTGCCCTCAGCTCCGTTCAATGCGGTAGAGGGCGAAGGGCAAGGGCACAAACTCCACCGGAAGGTTCTCTTCCGCCAACAGCTTTTGGGAGACATACCGGGCGGGTGCGAATACGAGGTGTCTGTCTCCCGGATGCGCAGCCACGAACTCGCGAGCCTTGGAAAGCGTCAGCGCCGCCTCCGGGGATTTCAGCCATTCGAGATCCGGCCTGTAGATCAGCCAGACATGCTGGCCGCTGCTGGTGCCGAGATAGCCCTTCTCGAAGTCCGCCGACGCCGGATTGAAGGCGTGATTGGTGGCGGTATGGAACAGCACCGCACCCAGTGCAGCGAAGTCCGGAAGGGTTTCCCCAGTCAGGATTTTGTCCAGCTCAACCGCCGGACCCAAGGTGCAATAGGTGAACTCACCGCCGAGTCCTTCGGCGCGTTCGGCAAATGCCTTCTCGCCCGTCACGACCAGTTCCGAATCCTTGATTTCCTTCTTGATCCGGTCGAACTCGTGTCCATGCAGGTTCTCAATGGCCTGCACCTTGTCCGTCAGCGCGTTCGGCTTCTCCAGCGTCCGCCAGTTGATCCGCTCCCGGAGAAGCTCCGTCTTCTGCGTTCCCTTGAACGCGTATCCGTTAATGACCCGGCGCACGCGCTCTGCTGTCAGCGTGTCCGAATAGTCTTCCATTTCCACAAGTATGAAGCGCCGAGAGCCCCCATCGAGCTTATTAGCCTTCAAAACCGCATGCGCAGTTGTACCAGACCCAGCGAAGCTATCGAGTACCGTCGCATCCGTGCTCACTGCTAAATCAAGGATGGCTTCAAGAAGCTTGCTTGGCTTCGGTGTTGGGAATGGGCTGTCTCCTCCGAATATCGATTGAAGTTCATATTTTGCATTTCGGTTGTGGCCGAATTTATCCAATCTTATCCAAAGGTCAGATGGAGGCAAACCCTTCATGTCACGGAGATATGTTCGCCGAATTATTCTGGTTTCGTCAGCAGAAAATCGTATTTCTCCGCTCTTAAGCTTTTCCAATAGAGTTGGCTTCTCCCATCTCCAGCCATTCTTCGGATGATTTATTTCTCCCCCGTTCGGCGTTTCGATTTTATATTTTAGATTCTCACGCGGGTTTGGAGAGTCTACTGGATTTCCGTCGAAGTATGGCCCTTTAGGATCATCATCGGGATTCTTGAAGTGTTTCCTTTTTTCCGCATCGTCTAAGTGGAACGGCCGCCAAGCATCTGACTTTCCGTATACAAGTATATGATTTTTATCGACCGAGAAATTTTTGGCGTCGTTGTTAGAATTGTCAGAAGATTGCCAAACGATGTGGGCGGAATATGATTCACTTCCGAAAACTTCATCAAGCAGCAATTTGGCACGATGAACTTCGTTGTCATCCAGTGTCATCCAGAAGCTGCCAGTCTCTGCAAGAAGTTCGTGGAGCAGTCTAAGCCTTGGCCACATCATGGCGCACCACTTGTCATGGCGTAGGCCATCTTCGATCCCGATCGGATTTGCCGCAAGCCACTCCTTGATCATCGGCGAATTGACGTTGTCATTGTAGGCCCAGCCTTCATTGCCTGTGTTGTAGGGAGGGTCGATGAAGATGCAGTCCATCTTGCCGGCATAGATTGGCAACAGCGCCTTCAGGGCTTGCAGGTTGTCACCCTGGATAATCAGATTGCCATCCAGCCGGGGCGCACCAATTCCCTTTTCAGCATGCATTTCCAGTGGGCGGAATGGAACCGAGAGGTGATGATTGTAGACGAATTCCTTGCCCTTGAAATTCAGCTCAGTCATCGTGGCCCCCAACATATTCGCGTATCAAATCAGGCCCCACTTAGAATCCCTACCGCCTCAAAAAGCAAGGGAGAAGGGTGAGCCAGTCCACTATCGTGTTCGGGGAGGAGGTACGGAATGCGACGTCGGGGGCAGTCAGTCCCGCGTCCCGCCGGGTGGCGCTTTGCTGACGCTCCTGTGGCTGCCGCCGAGAACCGACCACCGCATGCGCGAATGCCCGCGGTCCCGCAAAGGTGGCGCGATGCTGACCGCTCCGATATGCTCATCATGCTTGGGCCCCGGAACGAGTCCGACGTGAGGTCGAACGTTCGTTACGGGAAGAGATGAATCCTTGTCGTGAGAACAGCCGACAGGCCGGGGCGGCGGCAAGACCGGATTCATCGCGTTTCGGATGGGTTCGGATACAGAAGCACCTACTAAACGCGCTGTACGGGCCTGAATCCGCCCTTCATTTTGTGGACACAGACCGTTTTCGACCAAAATCACGGTCTTGGGCTCGGTCGCCCGGAAAGAGACGGCTGCGACTCCGGGGGCCTTAGTTTCGCTAGTTCCCGCCAAGCGGCGTCGCGTTGGATGCCGACTTCGGCAAGGCTATACTCGATGTTTCGGCGTTTCTCTTCCGCCGCTTTTCGTGCCGCGTCGGCGGCACTGGCACGGTCGGCTGCCGCCGCTGCCTGTTCTCGGAGCCGGGACATCTCGGCATCAACCGACTGCCGAATTAGGTCTCTGATTTTCGATGCCCGGAAACCGTCCCAGAGGGTCCGCAGCAAGCCGGGTAGCTGTTGAATCCTTGTCGCAGCTCTCTGAACCCCGTTCGGCTTCCGCCCGGACACGCGCCATCATGCTCCTTGCGCGCCGTTGTTCGGCAACGGCCCGATCTTGCGCGGCCAGTGCGGCGGCGGTTGCCTCCTTCGCGGCTTCCATCTGGCGCATGGATTCGGCCTTTGCGGCGTCCGCTTCGGCTCGAAGTTTCCCGGCATTGGCTACGGCGGTTGCCGTCAGGATCTCAGTTTCAGTCTTCGAGCGGGCGACGAAAGATTCGACCTTCCTTTGGATAGCGTCTGCACGATCGAGAGTGGCGCGCAGCGCGTTCGCCTGTGTCCTCTCGGCCTGCCATTCGGCACGTGTAAGGCGACGTCGCGCGGGGCCAAGACGGGTCAGGCCGCACTGGACCGCGACGGTCTCGAAATATGAATCCTGCCAGGCGCGCATCGCGGCACGGTAGGCAGCGTCACCACGGCGGTTCAGCGTTTTTGAATCCTCATCTGCACCGGGACCTGCTTGCATGACCGCAGTCTTGGCAGCTTGCCCCGGATGAAGCGCCGCTGCCTTCAGGTCCTGCGATGGCGGCAAGATGTAGGCGTGAAGGTGCCAGTAGGCCTCATCCTCATGCCGGACAACGGAGACGAGAGCATCGCCATACAATTCCCTAAGCCAGGCTACCGTCAGTTCCTCCCAACGATCGACTTCGGCCCGCTTCCGAGGATCGGCATGGACTTCATCTACGGTATGCGGATGGCTGGCGACGACCGTCAGCAGGGTGTGCTGATCAACGCGAATCTTACGCGGCTTTCCGCCCTTCGGTGTGGTGCGCGCTGCGTCGGCAGCCGCATCGTGCAAGGACTCGACCTGTTCCGGGTTCACCCCGTACACGACGATCGGCACTCCCGGAACAGGGACATGGATCGACGCCGCCGGATCGCGCCGCGCTTCGGCCAAAACGAATCCTGTCGAACGCCCCTTGGTGTCCGGCTTCCTTGCGTAGGATTCAAGATGGACGAATTGAAAGGACATGCGCCGTCACCTGTTCAGGAAGGCGATGGCCTGAGCATTGCTTTCCTCATCACGATCGAAGCCGATGTCCCGGCGATGTCGAACAACCCACTGCTCTACATTCGGATCGGCCCAGCCGCCTAGATGATATGCGGCGCAGTCAAGACAAAGCCAGCGGCTATCAGAGGTTTGAACGTCCGGCACGGCCTCGCAATGAGGGAGAATGCTCATGACTGTCCCATCGCCGAACCTGATGACGGCTTGTCCTTCGCATTCCATTCGAACCATCGGCCGCTCATATTTCTGCATCACGATCCTCCCAAATGATGTTCATGGAAGAATCATGTCTGCCGGCGGAGCAAGGAACAAGAAGATTTAGTGATCGACTAAAGCTTTTCCTTCCCAACCCCCTTGAGGGTTTCCGGTCAAAGCATCGGCTCTTCGAGGAGGCCTTCAGCCGGAGCATGCCGTGGGATCGGCAATAGCCATCGCCACATCGGCGACGAGCACGGGCCACATCGGTAGGCACACGGTGGCAGGCCACCGACCACATCCAGCGGCGTGGACTTGCGTTTGTAGTCCACTTCCGCGTCATCTACATGTTTTCTTTTACTTATCTCCGATGTTCGCTGTTGCCCGCTCGAAGGCAGTCTTCATCGTCACGACCAGTTCATCCTTCGCCGCTTCCGGGACGATGAAGCTGTCATGGACTGGCAGCACGACGATCCCCTTCTTCACGGACATGTCCGCCAGCACGAAGCGGCACATATCGGAATCCACGTTCTGCAACCGCAATCCTATGCCGCTGTGGAAATAGCGCGCGACCTTTGGATGCCGGGTCTTCATGTCGTGGATCAAGTCGCGGGCGGAGATCTCGCAGCCGTCGAGATATGGGAGCAATGCACCATGTGCCTCATGATAGCCGGACGCGTTCAGGAGGACATTGAACGCGATCTTGCACACCTTCCTGTCCCATCCAGGAAGGGTGTAGGCGTCACCATCCAAATGCTGTCCGGCGAGCGCATATAGCAGCCTCGGGTGAAGCTGTTCGTAATCGACTTCCGTCGTGCGCTGGCCGTCGAGAACGAAGTGCTGCCGGTCCTTCGACTTCACCGACTGCCACCAGCCTCCATAGAAGCGCCCTCCGAGGGTCCAGCCGCCATTAAACACGCGGTACAGGGACAGCATGTCCGGATACACCGAATGCTCCCCGAACCGGATCACGTCGCCATCGAAATGGGCATTCGGTGCATTCAGCGAGATCTCCGTATCTGCAATCAGACGGTTGACCTTCTCCACCAGCTTCCGCTCCCGGTGCGTCCGCTCAGTGTCGCAGTAGGAGACGAGGGAACCTGCCGAATCCTTCAGCCGGATCAGCTCGCCCGGCTTCCGCCGAAGACTCGACGTGCTGGTACCCGCAAGCCAGGCTGCGGGCCGATAGCTCGATTGAATCCCGGTCGCCCGTCCCGCTGGCTGAAGATCATGATCAACAAGGATTCCGGCGTGCAGGAGAGCATCCACGGCAGGCACGACGGTGTCATAAGTGAATTCGCGGCCCCGGTATCGGCTGCTCTCCGTCCACCACCCTTTGCGACGTGAGTAGGAGATGCGGCGGAGCGGTTCACGACGGGCTGACATGATGGCATCGGCGACGATGGCGGCCTGGACATGCGCGGCCTTCACCGACCGTGCGTCAGGCATGGGAACGTGCTGTCGGATTTCATCGGCATCGATCGACCAATCCAGACAGAGCAACCTGTCACGATCTCCCGGCCAAATTTGTTGACGTTGTAGGGTGTGAAGTTCTGATGTCCGGGCTGGCTTATCTACCAGCCCCGGCTCACGGACCCGTTCTGTGGGTCTTTACAATTTCAGCGCCGACGTTCAACATTTTCGAACACACCATAAAAGACCGCCGGAGGGTTCCAGCCCAATGATGGCGGTCTTTTTAATGGTCAATCGTCGGCGAGCATAGGTCAAGCGACCCGAGCTACATCTTCTGGGGCTTCGGCCCAGACAACCGCTTCTTCCGGGCGATCCTATCGAAATCCAGCCCCCGGAAGACAGAAAAATCGATCCCCGGATCAAGAGGAAGCGCAGCAATCTCGCGCGCCTGACGCTCACCCAGATTCATGAATCCGTAGTTGTCGTGTTCGTCACTCCCGACCTGATGACCCGACTGCATGCGTCTGGCGCGGCCTTCTATCTTGGCATTCCGCATATCGTCGATGTTGCCACCACGCAATGAATGGAAGACCTCTCTGCCGCCAGATTCTCCATCCTCACCTTTCCTGTTCTTCTGCTTGATTCCGGCGCGTTCAAACAAGCGGTTCATGTAAGACGACGCGCTTTTGCTTGGATCAGCAAGCCTCATCAAATTAGGGAATAGGAAACGTCCTTTTTGCCGAACCGCCCATTCGATAAATCCGATCTCGCTCAGGAACTCGTGCAGTACAAAGTAGGTTGTGCTAGCGTCCGTTTTGTGTGGGGTCGATACCCAAACACCGTCGATTTTCTTGACGCTGGCGAGCTGCGCTACCCATACACCCGAGAACTTCTCGCGAAAATCGTTGCCAGTCAGATGAATGAGCAAACCGATACGTCTGCCCGTCAGATGACCGAGCAGCGGCAACATCACGTCTTCCATCAAGCCGGAGGCCACACCAGCACGAAAAACCTGACTGATCTTCTCAGTCGCCAACGGTTCAGATTTAACCGCTACCGCGGCGGTCGAAGGGTAAACGAGTTTCGTTCCCGCAAAGGGGTCAGGATATTCTCCCTCGGTCATCAAAGAACGGATGGCAGCCTTGACGACGGCAAGATAGCCTTCCTGAAGCGATTTGAGGGTCAGCGGTTGCAGGTGAAGATCACGGTTCCCTTCGATGATCTGCATGGCCGACATGGAGGGATCACGCAGATTATTGTCTCCCGGCCAGAACTGCATTAGTTCGATAAATGCTTGGAGATCCGTGGGATTATACGTATCGACAGGATGGTCCCCGATTAATTCGATGAAGACGTCGAGCCTGGCGCGGGCCGTCTTGATGTCCTTGGCACCTTTCGGGCCACTCTTGAGCCTTCTTTTCTCAAGGTACTCTTCCATGATTTCGCCAAGGCGCGGCAGGCTTGAAGGTTTGCGCGCCACGGTCCTGCGATCAAGCTTGAAAGCGGGGATCAACTTGCCGCTCTTGTCGCGTGTCATCTGCGGCGGCCTCTCGATCACGGGCGGAAGTGAAACGGCAGCAGGGTCATGAACGACAGCGGCGGGGGCAACAGATGAGCGGGCGGTCTGGCCTAGCTTGTTAAGGGCTGTCTGTTCCAGAAGTTCGGCATTGCTGACAATAAGCTCATTGTATGGCTCGCCGTCCTCCTGCTTCCGAAGCTCCCGATGCAAGCCGACCAGATCGCGTATTCCGGCAGTCTTCTGCTGCTCCTCCGGTGTGAACGGCGGATCGGGCTGATTGATGATCCGCAGATAGGCTTTCAGTTCACCGCGCATCTCGATAAGAGCTTCGGCGGAAGCCTCCGGAGTCATCTCCGGGTCGGTATCCGTTGCGCCCTTGCCGCGTTCGCTCATATGTCGCATCCTCATCGTGTGGAACAACAGTCTTGCTCGTGCGGCCAACAGATCGGCAAACAGTCTTGCCCGCCGATGGGAGCACGCACCAAGACTCAGTCGAATGGGAGGAGGAGTACGTCCACCTCCCAAGTCCTTCGGCATTTTTATCTGAAAGATGTAAACGGACCCTGATCGGACAAGATAGGGTCCCGGCCCTCGCGCCTTTCCCGACGTTGAGATTTCAGTGCCCACATTCGATGGCTCCAGCGATACCCCAAGGTGTACCCCGCGCGATACCCGCATGTTTTCTGCTCCCGGTAAGGCCGCAGGCAACCGGAGACTTTATGTGAAAATCCAAGGATTTGCGGGGCAAGCGGCGGGGAGTGAAATCCAAATGGCGGAGAGGGTGGGATTCGAACCCACTATACCCTTGCAGGTATGCCGCATTTCGAGTGCGGTGCATTCGACCACTCTGCCACCTCTCCGGCGCGCTGTGGTAAGCGGGCCGTTCATAGCCACAGCCATGGCCTTGCTCTTTGAAGCGTCACATTTATGTGCCGCTGATGTGGCCTCAGGATCACGGCGGTCAGCTCGAGAAGGGACTTTAAAGGGAAGGCTTCGCAATTCTACCGCCTAGTGCTAGTGACAACAAGCAGGCAATCAACGAATCGCAGGTAGGCTATGACATTCTCATTCGTATCTTTTTTCTCGGGCGGAATGGGACTGGATATCGGTTTAGAACGAGCAGGCGGCACGATATATGCAGCCAATGAAATCGATGCCGCGGCTGTGAGAACGATTAAAGCAAATATGCCAGACATTCCCGTTTTCGAGCAGTCGATAGCGGATTTGTCCGGAGCCGAAGTCCTGCAAGCGATCGGCATGAAGCAAGGCGAGTTGGATCTGGTAGTAGGTGGCCCGCCATGCCAGTCATTCTCGGTATACGGCAATCGTAGTGGGATCGGTGATCCCAGAGGACAGCTAGTTTTCGAATATGTTCGAATGATTGGGGAGCTATTGCCGAAAGCTTTCATTATGGAGAATGTTCGCGGCCTGCATTCGATGCCACTCATACCACCCAAGTTAGCGGCAAGTGTCGATGGCTACCATAAGTCAATGAGCGCTCACGGAAGTCTCCTCCGTGAAATATACGATCAATTCTATGACTTGGGGTATCACATCGACGGATACTTGGTGAACGCGGTTAATTACGGCGCACCGCAGATTCGAGAACGACTACTACTTATCGGCAACCGTATCGGTTCGAGGGCTAATTTCCCCGCTCCGACACATAGTAATCGTCAAGAGGACGGACTTCCCCCATTCACCAGGTTGCGAGACGCAATCCTTGACGGATTTGAGGACAACGACTCCGACATAATGGATTTCAGCCCTCGGAAAAAACACTACTTGCAAATGGTGCCTCCGGGCGGAAACTGGCGAAGTTTACCCGAGGAAATTCAAAAGGAGTCCATGGGCAAAAGCTGGTATCTAAAAGGTGGCCGTAGTGCTACGTGGCGCAGGCTTGATTGGAATTTTCCATCGCCGACCGTAGTGACTATGCCTAACCACGCATCTACTAGTATGTGTCATCCAGATCACGTTCGAGCCTTAACCGTAGGCGAGTGCGCGGCTATACAGGAATTTCCGCGGGATTGGAAACTGCAGGGCTCGGCTGCGGAGAAATACCGGCAGATCGGGAACGCCGTTCCTGTCAGATTGGGCTTGGTAGCAGGCAGCGTCGTCCAACAGCTTCTTGCAGCGAGCGGGCGTCATGATAATCTGACTAAAGATTACGCTATCAAACACCTCCGTCCCCACGTCAGGACAAAAAGTTATTGGCGTAACGGCGAAGCGTTCGCTGGGGCTACAGGCTATTATGACGAGCCGGCGGCTGAGCAGTTCAGCTTTTTCTAGTTAGTCGTTAATCGCTGATGCGAATTTCTTCCAATCATCCACCGAATGAGGGTCTTGAATTGTGGCAAACACTTTCGTGATATTGCGCTCGATCTTTTCTGTGTCTTCAGCAGCTTTTCTTTCGATACCTGCGGATGCCTTGGTCGCTCGAACGATACCTTCGATGATCCAGTCCTGGGTATCGTAGTCGTCGCCTAGCCAAGCCCAGAATTCTCGACCCGAGATAACTTCGACGTTATCTGTTATATCGACAACATCGTGGTTCTGTCCGGTGTTGATTCCCCGAATGATCCTGTATTTATCGGTTAGCCCCTCGCTGCGACCATAAAACGTCCCGACTATGATCTTTTCAAATAAGGTGGAGTCGCTTGCTCTTAGCTTGCAGATTTCATTTAGCGACGCGTTGAGGTTTACCGCCTGACCAAGCTGAATAGTCCATTTCCCTGCTTTCAAAGAAAGTAAATAACGTTTCCCGCCTTTTTCGACTACGTGGTCAATATTGTCATAGGCGCTATGGGTCATATTCATTAGTGACCGAGATTTGCGCGATAGCTTCTTAGTCTTAAAGACTTCAGGCAGAACTTTTTCGTCAATGAATTTTCCGAAGCCTGTTCCGTGCCCAATGTAAAAGTGGCCTCCAATGAGGAATTCGGCAAGCTCACTGCCGCTGCTGAAACCATGGAGATTCCAGATCAACGGAGCCAGAAACGGGTTGATTTCCATGGTTTGATTAACGGTGTCGCGAATTTTCTTTTGCCGTTGAGATATCCACCAGGTAGTCCACGTCTGAACACCCTCTATAATATTGTCTTTCATCACAGAATCATCCTCGTAAACAAGGATACGGTGGACGATCAATGGCGGTCTGTCCAGCCGCATAACCGCATAGGTTGTCCGGAAAAATGTTCGGTTTGTTAGGATGTGATGCGGGCGCTAAATGCTTCACAAGAGAGAGCCGGGGCTGGCATAGCGCATTTGACCCAGGCGAGATTGCTAGCTGGCACGGTGCAGCAAAGCGTTGTATCGCAGAGTAAAGTATGGTGCGTGCGCCGAAGGGCTCTTTGGCACTTTCGCGATATTGCGCCTACAAGTTATGTCGATTGATTCCGGACAAAGTTCAAAATGCCGAAGAAGCAAAAACGCGATAGTGGCTATTACGAAGAGCGCTTGCGAAATGAATTTCCGCTGGTTTATGCTGATCTGAAAGCTGGAAAACACAGGACGATTACTGAGGCTTCAATCGCTGCCGGAATAAAAACTGGGCGAACTCGACTCCACGAGCTGAAAAACGCTTGGAAAAAAGCATCCGCTTCTGAGCGGCTTGAATTTGTAGGCTGGTTGAAAACGACATCGGGAACCAGCCTACACCGGTCTCCCAAACCGGTTTTTACTAAAGACAATTACTTAGAGCCTTGGGCCAAGAAGCGTATTGATGACATCATGCAGTCTCGAGGCATCACAGCAAGATCGATCCGTGATCAGATTGGGATACCGGCGAAAGATACATCACTTGAAAGCGCATTCAGGGGCTCACGTATCCTGAAGAGGTCCACGCGTGACAAAATAGAGCAATGGCTGTTATCCCAACCATCGCCCTAAGTCATCGCATGGGATTGATAGATCGATCTACTGCTCGCGAAGCTGATCCGATACGGCATCTGTCAAAGCTTCGATTGATGCCTCCGCGCCTCTCGTCATCGTGTATTTGTATCGCTCAAGCAAGGCGTCTGAACATGTCGGATTGTGCTTCGTTACCTCGCGCTCGAAAGCTCGTTCCATTTCGCGATCCACCACGATCAGATCGAGGTTAGGAATGCGTCCCAACAGATTCAGCACTCGCTGCTTGTAAGCGATATGCTCTCCATCAGGTTTTCCGCATTCAACCGACCCACGCTTCAGAGCCACGTAGGGGACTGTCGCGTTAAACAACGCCGTCTCAAGCGGACCAGCGAACGCAGGAGAGCCAACCACCATCAAAGGAATAGCTATAACCGCCTTCAGCATGCTGATGAACTTAACTCGAGTAGATTGATCTACTAGACCTGGCTTCTGACTCATTGAAATCTCCGGAGCGAATGTCGATTTCGCCGCACAAAAGGGAAGGGTCCCGTCATAACGAACCGGAGACCCGGCGCCCGAAGACAAGGCCTTGAAATCCTTGGGAGCTGCTCACTCGGTCAACAGAAAACCCGTGCTGCACAAAAAGGTTCCTTTAAATCAAGGGTTTGGCGAGTATGATGCACGGATTAGCAGCACCGGAAACTTGAGCGGCAGCAAATGAAGACCTTCGGATATGCACGCGTCAGCACTCTTGAGCAAAGCCTCGACTTGCAAATGTCGGCGCTGAGAGCGTCGGGATGCACCGATATCCTGACCGATGAAGGGTATTCCGGGGCAGATTTCACAAGACCCGGTCTGACGCGCCTGCTTCGAAAGCTTCGGCGTGGAGATACCATTGTTGTCTGGCGTCTTGATCGATTGGGCCGCTCACTTTTCGAACTTCTCAAGTTGATCCGTGACCTCAATGAGCGCGGTGTCGAGTTCCGATCGTTGAGCGAAAGCTTGGACACCAGCACGCCAGGAGGCCGCCTTCTTCTCCATGTGCTTGCTAGCATGGCGGAGTTCGAGCGATCTCTGATCAGTGAGAGGACTAAAGCCGGGATGGCTGCTGCTCGGTCACGCGGCAGTCAAATCGGTCGTCGTCCTGCGATGACTGACGATCAGCGCCGAGATGCAAGAGAGGCGATTGCCAACGGCTCAACCTCTGTCCAAGCCGTTGCCAAAAAGCATGGAATTCATCCCAGGACTTTACTCAGAACTTTGAAGGTGGAAGCTGAGCGTTCGAGTGCCTCTCTTTGACTCATAGGAGCTCACTGGCTGGCTTCGTCGCTCCGGATGTTGAACTGTGCGTCGGCAAGTAAGCGCTTGCTGGTGCAGCTTTAACAAGCGCTTCCTTTTTGTCGCCTCACGATTTTCAGGACCGGGAAGCTCAGTTTTTTGTTATTCTTCAATTACAATCCGGAAACGGTTTGAGCCTGAAGATGTCACGCTTCTAATTCTCTTACTTACTTTTAAAAAGATAAGAAGATTATTGGCAGCGTGACACCGCTTTTCATTCCAAACACCATCCCGGTTAGGGGGAAATCTGATCCGAGGTATGAGGGGGCGTACCGAGACCCGTGTCGTTCATTTCGTTTTTCTTCCTAGCTCTACACCTCCGCTGCCGCTCCCGGTCCATCTTTCGCTTGTAGTCCCCTGCCGGATCGTCCACCCCAGCTTGCTTAGTAGCTTCCTTCAGAACCAGATCGCCGAGAAATTTGCATCCGTGTATCTGCGGGCACGAAGCACACTCCGGCGAAGATGGATCGAGGGCGTAGTGCATCCCGAAACATGTTGGCCAGCGTTGAGTGGAAGTGAGCGGGACATGAGGAATAGTGACCACTGGAAAAATCTGAAGGTCACTTTCGACAATTTCCATCGCATTATTGACCACCTCCTCTGACACCAATGTCCGAAAGCATTCAGCAGGCACTTGCTGCCGATCATATGTGAATTTTTGTATCGCACGGTGAAGAGGTAGGTGGGCTTCTCTCACGTGATCGAGGACAAAGCGTCTGAAGTCTTCTTGGGCAGGCAGGCCGCGATAGTTCTCGATCAGATAGATTGGGTGCTCGACGCGGAACAGACCATTGGCGATATACTCATTCCACCGTTTGATAATGAATTGTTCGCACAACCCCTCGGATGCGCGATTGCCGAGTAGTTGATTTGGTCGAGGAAACCTGCGTCGTTTGTCACCTCGTCTGAATGCGAAGTCGAAAGCAGCCTCGATGTAAAATGGATAGGGAATGCCAAGACGATCTGCGCGCTGCCGTGCCGCAACCAGTTGGCTTCTCTCGCGGGCATTGCCTTTCATCGTGAAAAAGTGGACGCCGCTCACACTGTCCGCACGCTCGACATCGACCTCCTCCGCAAATTTTCGACTGTAGACTTTCTGATAACATTCCGTGAACAGCCGATTGGCTTTCTTGGGAGACATGAACCGGTATTCAAACCACTTGACGGCAGTCAGTTGCCGCTCTGCTTCCAGAACCGCGACCGGGTGCTGCTGGACTGTCTCGACCAGAGAGTCCATCCGGAGATGTTCGGGAGTTTTTTGTTGTGTAGGCATGGGTTATCCTTCCCGCCAGTGACGGCGAATTACAAAATTTGGACTTGGGATAAGCGGGCGCCTGCTATGAATTCGCATATAGCGAAATCGTCGGCGGTTACTGAAAAAAATTGAGGTGGTCAGCAGAAAAATTTCGGACTGCTGATCAGCGCGAACAAGGCGCTCTCAACCTCTTTGCGATAGTTCCGTAGGCGAATGCGCATGAATCCGGCGAAAAAAATGATTTTTCGGCACTTTTTGTCAACTTGGTGGAAAGCCAGTGTAAACGTTTCTCTTATTCCAGCTAAGAAACAAACTGCCGAATCTCTGTGTAGGCAACCCAAAAAATCGTCCCTCTGTCGCGCTCAAAGGCACGAAAGTTGTCTAAAGGTAAAGCTCGCTACCCTTGTGGGAGAGGTGGTTAGGATTTCGTAGTGTCGTCTGGACCCAAGGCATCCCCTTGAACGGAGACGCTTTTTTCTAGGACTTCACTGACCGGGTGGGGAAAAGTATCCGGTGCGAGAGATAATAATGATGGGTAGATCAATCTATCCGAGGCGAGCAACCAGATCGTCAGCGCTCAAATGCGTATAGCGCTTCAGCATTCGAAGCTCTTTATGTCCGGAGATGCTGCTCACCTCTATTACATTTAGACCACGTTCGAAGAGGCGGCTAACGCCTTCGTGCCGGAGATCGTGGAAGCGTAGTGCTGTCACACCGGAGCGGTTCAAAAGCCGTCTCCATGCCTGCTCAAGCGTCCCTGCACGCATTGGAAAAATGGTAGATTGATCTACGTTTGGATGCTCGCTCCAAACGATCAGTGCTTCAAATGCACGCTGAGACAGAGGAACCTCACGACTGGAACCGTTCTTGGTAAGCGTAAGGGACAGCACTCGACGGTTATGTGAGAAGTCGCTCCACTTGAGTCCGAGCAGCTCACCGCGGCGCATTCCAGTTTCGATGGCGATGATGAGTAGCGTGCGGAGGAAAGGTATCTTCCCGGTATCACAAGCGTCCAGCAGGCGCTGCTCTTCATTGATCGTAAGACGGCGGCTGCGCTCGTTCCGTATTACCGGACGACGCACCGACTTCACCACGTTCTTTGATAATGGCAGACCCCAATCACGCATTGCAACCTCGAGAACGTGACTAAGAATGGCAAGCTCCCGCACGGTGGTAGATGGAGCTACTGATCGAAGGCGCTCGTCACGGAAGGACGCGATCTCCTGCTGGCTGAGCCCGATCATCGTCCGGTAAGAGAGATCATGACGACGCAGCACATCAATACGCTGAATCTCTTGGACGGAGCCGCGTTTCAAAGGAGAGACTTCCCGCTGATAGCGTTCAAGAAGCTGCCCGAGTGTTGTGCTTTCTAGGATTTTCGTATCAGGTGCAGCGCCGAACCGATCTACACGGGATTCCAGATCACGCGCCCACTTTTCAGCTTCGAGCTTCGTGTCGAACGATTTGCAACGGGGCTTCATGCCACGACGACGAACCTGTGCTTGCCAGCGTCCCCTGAGTTTTCTGATCGTGGCCATTATAATCTCCAATGCATTTTGAAGATTATGCGTAGGGTGCCCCTGGAGTGGTGCCAAGGATTATCCCCGCCAATTTCGTTAGGTAAAGCTACAACGAATTGTTATCCCGTTTACCTATACACAACCCGCACGATCCTGATATCGATGAAGGACGCCGTGGGACAAAACATAGGGGAGCAAAAAGCGTGAGTATGATTTTCACAAAAGAGATGCTGGACCAAGTATATGCTAATGCGATTATACGAGCCGCGAAATCAATCGCCAGCGATGGTGATCTGACAGGTTATCTTCCGGAAGATATTGTAAAAGTAATATCCCAATCTGAGCGTCACAAAGAGGCAGTGGTGGATTTGATTGCCGCTTATCAAGACTGGTATCATTTCCATTTGACCATTTATGAAGCGGGCAAGTCGGGCAACCTTTCAGCTGGAGAAAACGCTAAACTATTAGAGTTAATAGATCGGCGAGATGCCGCTAAGTCGAAATTGCTCGCGATCACCTGAAGGGAACCGCGTTCAACTTACAGCAGAGCGCGCCTCGAGTGTGGCTCTGCTGCTAGAGCCTAACAAAGCGTCATACGCTTGCGCCGTCACAAAATCAGTGTGAACTACCACGGAAACCTTGCTGCCCAAGTTATTTATGGCGGAGAGGGTGGGATTCGAACCCACGATACCCTTGCAGGTATGCCGCATTTCGAGTGCGGTGCATTCGACCACTCTGCCACCTCTCCGGCGCGCTGTGGTAAGCGGGCCGTTCATAGCCACAGCCATGGCCCCATGCAAGCGTAAAATTCTGTTTTGCCTTGAAAACTATGAGAATTGTGGCCCTGTGCGAATACAGGGTTTCGATGAAGCGTCGGCTAAAGAGGTTTGGAGTGTTGGAAGACTGTGTTCTCAAAGATTTCAACGGCGAGCGGCGGCATGTTTGGGCGTGACAGTGTCTAATCCGGGGCCTCCAGCGCGCGCGCCCAAAGACGACGATATGACGTGTTGCAAATCTCCGCAGCCTCCAACGCTTCGCCCATCTGCGGGCTCTCTGGCACGTTCATTTTTATTCGGCTATGGTGCTTCTGATTTGAATGGGTCCGGCATTTGAGTGGTCGTTGCCGTTGGGGCAATGCCAACTTTCTGTCGGGGCTTAATGCGATTTTTGGTACTCGGAATATTAATGCGGTGGCGTGCTCGAAAAAGATGCTGCCTTAATACGCTTGCTCCAAGGGGATGTCTTTGCACTATGTCAGCGGCGGCGAATGTGGGCGGATCTTTCGCGAGTTTGACTGGGACAGCAACCCCCTTGGACCAAAGGACGCATGGCCCGTCGAACTGAAGGTGCTGGTCAATGTCATGCTGGGCTCGCTTCAGCCCATGCTGATTGTCTGGGGTCCACAGCAGATCACGCTTTATAATGATGGCTATGCGCTCATGTGCGGTAACCGTCATCCGGACGCCTTCGGAAAGCCGTTTCAGGATCTGTGGTTCGACATCTGGGACAAGGTCGAGCCCATCATCAGTGCAGCCTATGCTGGTCAGGGCACCTCGATGGATGACATCGAGTTCACGATGTATCGCAAGGGTTATGCGGAGGAAACGCATTTTGCCTTTTCTTATACGCCGGTCCGTGATCATTCAGGGACTGTGCTTGGCATGTTCTGCGCGTGCTCGGAAATCACCGGCGAGGTGCTGTTGCGGCGTGAGCAGAAGCTGCAGCAAGAGCGCCTGCGACAGGTCTTCGAGCTCTCTCCCGGCGGTATTGCCACATTGATCGGCCCCGACCACATCTTCGAGTTTGCCAATGAGGAGTGCTACTCCATCATCGGTGCCGGGCGTGATGTTATCGGGAAGCCTCTTGCCGAGGCGCTTTCGGAAGTGGTGCGGCAGGGGCATATCGAAAAGATCGATGAGGTCTACAAGACCGGACAACCCTTTGTCGCGAGAGGTCAGCCGATCGAACTGAACCGTGGACCGGGTGGCGAAAAGCAGGACCGATTGATCGATCTGGTCTATCAGCCGATGCGCGATGCCGTGGGCGATATTTTCGGGATACTGGTTCAGGCGCAGGATGTGACCGAGCGCCTGGCCGAAGAGCGGCACAAGGAACTGGTGGCGCATGAACTGGGGCATCGCCTGAAAAACCAGCTTGCCATGGTTCAGGCTATAGCATCGCAAACCTTGCGATCGGCACCGGATATGACTGTGGCGCGACAGACCCTCGCCGAGCGCATCAATATCTTAAGCCGCGCCCATGATACGGTGATTCAAGGAGGACTTGGCTCCTCGACGGTGCGTAATCTTGTCGGGCAGATGCTGGCGGTCCATGAAGACCCGAACGAGCCTCGCTTCAGTGTGGATGGGCCGGAGATCCACGTCGGCTCCCGTCCGGCGCTGTCGCTTTCCCTTATTCTGCACGAGTTAGCCACCAATGCGGTGAAATATGGGGCACTTTCAACGCCGGACGGCAAGATCGAGATTTCGTGGCGCGTCGTTGACGGTGACCGGGAGACATTCGAATTCTTGTGGCAGGAAAAAAATGGTCCACCTGTGTGTTCGCCAGACCGCGAAGGGGCGGGCTCTCGATTGATCAAGGCCGGCATATCTGGTGTCTCAAGCAGCAAGGTCATGGTTCTCTATGAGCCGAGCGGTCTTCAGTGCAAGGTTGTGGCCGATCTTCGCACTTTCCAGCAGGATCATTGAGTGAGAAAATAGCCGCAGGCGGGGCTTTGTTGTACCGCGCGGCGCTTCATATTCGAGACAAATCTGGGGCAGTTGTTTTATCGACTCGCCAGGTAATCACGCTCGGCTGTGATGCATGCTGGCCAGCACGTGTTGTCGACGTGCTCTAGAATTTAAGCCTGTAGCGAATATGGCCATCGCTCTTCACGTAGCTGTCATAGAGCGCTTGTGCACGGTGATTGTCTTCATCCGTATGCCAGTAGAGCCGCGACCATCCATTTTCGTGACAGATGCGGATGAGATCCTCAATCAGCGCACGACCGATGCCCTTGCCGCGGATCGCGCCATCGACAAAGAGATCTTCGAGGTAACAGTCCGGCGTCTTCGCCCAGGTGGATTCGTGAAAATGGTGGATGGCGAAGCCTGCGACCGTGCCGTCCAGAACGGCAAGTCGGATGGAAAGCCGCGATGCCGGGTCCAACAACTTTTCCCAGGTATGATCGGTCACGTCGTCTGGCAGATCGACCTTGTAAAATTCGAGGTAGGCCTTCCACAGGCGGAGCCAATCATCCCGGTCATTGCTGGCGGCATCACGGATCGTCAGTGTCATCGTCTCTGTCAGGCTCCTGCTTCGTCCAACAGCCGCATCATGTCATCGCTCAAGCGAAGGTTGACCGCGCGCTTGAAACTCTCCAGCTGCGACAGGCTGGTGGCGCTGGCGATCGGTGCCGTCACGGATGGTTTCGCCAACAGCCAGGCCAGCGCAATATCGGCATGTCTGGCACCGGTCTCCGCCGCAATCGTGTCCATAGCACCCAGAATGGCAAGCCCACGCGGATCGAGGTAATTTGCGACACGGTAAGAGCGAGCGACGCCTTCGGTATCGGCTTTGATGCGGTATTTGCCGGTCAAGAAACCCGCAGCGAGGCTGTAGTAATTGATGACACTGATCTCTTCGCGGGCGCATAGGTCAGCCAGTGGCCCTTCAAACTTGTCGCGGGTTAAGAGATTGTATTCCGGTTGAAGAACATCGAAGCGATCAAGTCCCGTCTTTTCGGCGACTTCGAGTGAGGCCTGGAGTTGCTCAGCGTCATAGTTGGAGCAACCGATGGCTCTGACCTTGCCGGCCTCTTTCAGTCGGGCGAAGGCGCCAAGCGTTTCCTCCAGAGGCACGGCATCGTCCGGCTTATGGGCAAGATAGAGGTCGATATAGTCGGTCTGCAGCCGACGGAGAGAATTTTCGACGGCCGTGGCGATCCAGTTGGCGCTCAGTCCCGTCTTGCGCTCATTATTGTCGAAGCCGACCTTGGTGATGATAACGGCATCGTCGCGCTTCACGGAGCCGCTCTTCAGCCACTTGCCGATAATCGTTTCGGACTCTCCACCCTGATGACCGGGGACCCAGGCGGAGTAGACGTCTGCGGTGTCGATAGCGTTGAAGCCGGCATCGAAGAAGGCGTCCAGCAGTTGAAAGGAGGTCTTCTCGTCTGCGGTCCAGCCAAAGACGTTGCCACCGAAGACGATAGGCGCGACGGAAAGGCCGGTGCGGCCAAGTGTTCGGTTCTGCATGGAGCTTCTCCTCTGGTCTGTCTGAAATGTTTAGCGGTGCTACCAGGCGATGACTATTGAATTTCCTTGATCCAATCATCTCGCCAGGGAGCAAACGCCTATCAGGAGGAGAGGTTTCGGAATGCTGTCGGCGGCTTTGTGTGATGCTGCTGCCAGATGCGCCGCAGATGACGCGCAGACGCGAAGCCCGCACGCTCCGCAACGGCTTCCATATCGAGCCTGGACTGGGAGATGATATCGCGCGCCAGCGTCACCCGGATCAGATTGACATAGTCCACGACGCTCAATCCCGTTTGCTCTCGAAACAGCCGGGAAAGATGCCGTTGGCTGAGATGGGCGATGTCCGCAAGGCGCGCCAGAGTCCAGTCAGCCGCCGGATCCGCGACGATGGCATCCTGAGCCCTGTGAATAGACGGGTGAATGTGATTTCGACCTGAGAGCCAAGGTGAAATTTGTGGGTCTTGGGCCGTTCGGCGAAGATAGACCACCATGATCTGAGCGATGCGGGCAGCGACCTCCGGGCTGACGAGTGTCGAGACGAGATGCAGGGTGAGGTCTATGCCGGTGGAAATGCCGGCACTCGAGAAGCGCTTGCCATCCTCCACGAACAGTCTGTTTTCCTCAACGAAGGCAAGAGGCGCAATGCGCTTCAGATCCGCGATGCAATGGGCATGGGTGGTGCAATGATGACCATCGAATAGTCCGGCCTCCGCCGCGATCAGCGCGCCAGAGCAGATGCTGACGATTGTCGTGTCTGGCCTTGCCGTTCGCCGCAGCCAGTCGGAAATGGCGCGCCTTTCGTGAGCGACCTCCGGCTGCTGCTGAGACGTGGACGAGCTTCCGGAGATCAGGATCATCGCCTGTGCGGGCAGCACCTCTGGCAGAGGCTCCAGCCCGCAAAGACCGAGGCCTATCGTCGTCGTCTGATTTGGCTGGGCTGCGATGTAGCGGCAATCGAAGCGGATTTTCTGCTGTTGTTCATTGGCGTAGCGAAGTACTTCCAGAGGCCCGGCAACATCCAGCAGCAGCGTATGCGGCGGCAGCACCACAAAAACGGAGATCACCTCTGGTTCGTTGCCGGGCATTTGGCTCATCAGGCGGCCTTTCTCATGCCATCAATCGCATCTTCTACGGTTGCAATGCGCGCAAATCGTCCAGCCAGCACCAGTTCGGTGCGTTTGGCGATTTCGGCGGGCGAAAAGATGTCACCGGATGCATGCGTCATCGGGAAGGTCAGGGTTGCTTCTGTCACATAGTCGACCTTATAGCCCAGATCGGCGCCATGGCGTGTCGTGGTTTCGCAGCATTGCTCGGTGCGAATGCCGGAAACGATCAGGTGGTTGATCCCCTGTTGGGTCAGCCAGATATCAAGACCCGTGCCGACGAAGGCGGAGTGCCGGCTCTTTTGGAAGGTGACGGTCGGGTTGATGCTGATTCCGTCGAATGTGCGGATGAAGCCGCTAGTGGCCGAAAAGGCGCGGTCTCCATCGACATGGAAGATCTGCACGACAGGAATGCCTGCCGCGTTCGCTCCATCGATCAATGCCTGTTGCGCCGCCAAGAATTTCGGCAGACCGCTCTCTTCGAAGTAGGGCGCGTGCCGGAAGGATTCCTGTACATCGATAACGAGAAGCGCAGTATGGTGGGACATTTTTGTATCTCCAGTTTCAATCTGGATATCGTTTTAAACCCATTATTTGAAGGTGAAATGCGCGCATCAGACGAAAAGAGGACGTATCAAGCCATTACTGTCTTTGCAGGTTAGGGGTAAAGTGGTTACTTGCGGATGATGTCGTCCAGCCCGAGGTTTCGTCGCCCTTCAGGGAGTGAAGCGGCGGACGCGCCAATAGCCGATGCCGGACAGAAGCAACGCAGCAGCGGCCGCTGCTCCACAAGCAAGTGGCCATTGAAGGATGGGATTGCGCAGCACCAGCAGCGTGAACATGCCGTAGTTGACCAGCAATGATATCAAAGTGATGCTGACTGTGATGAAGCGGCTGTTGTCTGCAAAGACACTCACATGCCGGAGGTAAACGGCGGCAAAAGCTGCGGCTGACAGGGTACCGATTGTTTTGCTTGGGAGAATAGGAATGCCTGCTTTGGACACCAGAAACCAGGTGACAAGGGCATCGAGTGCCATAACCATGATCTGAAAAGAAATAAAACGAGCGAATGTCACGCCAAACCTCGATGATGAGCTGGCGTCATCATAAGTGCTCAATCAGGCGCTGTCAGCAGAGACCTAACGAAGCGCGAAAGCTCCGAAGAACGCGATCGCAACACCGATGTTCAGCCCCGCGAGCGTCACTAAAAGCGTCAAAATCGAAACGCCGCTTGCCGCCATAAGGGCCGCAGCTGCGAAGACTGCCACCACAAGAATGCCGACCATCGCGACAGCGAAGGTCGAACGTGTTGCCGCAGCACTCAAGCCAAGGCCGATTCCGATAATGAATTCCATGATGCCGCTCCTCCCAAAGCAATCAGACATGGCATCTTCTCCTCAAAAGCCTGCAATGTCTCCTCAGTGGCATGCACTTCAAGATACAGAATGTAACACATCATAACGATTCTGCCAGTTTTATTCAAACTGTCATCAAGGCGTCGCGGTTCCCGAATCGTGGCACTTCAGTTACCATGGGGCATGAGCGATATTTTCAGTCAGCCGGCGCTGAGCAACCTCACCGAGTTTTCCGTTTCCGAACTCTCCGGATCCATCAAGCGGACGGTGGAAACCGCGTTCGATCAGGTGCGGGTACGGGGCGAGATTTCCGGTTATCGCGGACAACACACATCCGGTCACGCCTATTTTTCGCTGAAGGACGATCGCGCCCGTATCGATGCCGTCATCTGGAAGGGAAGCTTTTCCAAGCTGAAGTTCCGCCCGGAAGAGGGCATGGAAGTGATCGCGACCGGAAAGATCACGACCTTTCCCGGATCGTCTAAATATCAGATCGTTATCGAGAGTCTGGAGCCCGCCGGTGCCGGCGCACTCATGGCGTTGCTGGAAGAGCGCCGCCGCCGGCTGGCCGCAGAAGGATTGTTCGATCAGGCGCGCAAGCGCCGTCTGCCCTACATGCCGCATGTGATCGGTGTGGTGACCTCACCGACGGGTGCCGTCATCCGCGATATCCTGCACCGTATTTCGGATCGCTTTCCGGTTCACGTGCTCGTCTGGCCCGTCAAGGTTCAGGGTGATGGTTCCGGCGAAGAGGTCGCGAATGCCATTCGCGGATTCAACGCTCTGCCTCAGGGCGGTGCCATACCCCGCCCGGATGTGCTGATCGTCGCGCGTGGCGGCGGCAGTCTTGAGGACCTGTGGAGCTTCAATGACGAGATTGTCGTGCGAGCGGCGGCAGAAAGCGCAATTCCGCTGATTTCGGCCGTCGGTCACGAGACCGATACGACCTTGATCGACTATGCCGCGGACGTCCGCGCGCCAACCCCGACGGGGGCGGCGGAAATGGCAGTGCCGGTTCGTGCCGATCTTGAGGCGCAACTCGCCGGTCTGGCGGCGCGTCTCTCCGGCTCCACGCGGCGGCACATGGATAACCGTGCACAGGGGCTTCGTGCGCTTGTGCGTGCTCTTCCCTCCCTCGATCAATTGCTGGCTTTGCCCCGCCGTAGGTTCGATGAGGTCTCTGCCGGTCTGGGCCGCGGGCTTGAGCTCAACACCATGAACAAGCGCCGCAGCTTCGAGCGCACTGCCTCCGGATTGCGGCCGGATGTTCTCGGCCACGGTCTGCGCCAGCATCGCCAGCGTGTGAATGAACGCATGCAGCGTGCGGAAGCCCTGATCGAGAGACGACTGTTGCAGGCGAAGTCGCGGGTTTCGTCATCGGATTCTTCCTTGCGTGCCCTGCCTATGCGCCTCTCCGGCCAGTTAGACCGGCAGAAAGAACGGCTGCTGGCGTCGGTGCGGCGTGCCGACACAGCTATTCTTCATCGCATGACGCAGAACAGATCCGGCCTTGCTGCGCATGAGCGTATCCTGCAGTCGCTGTCCTACAAGAACGTCTTGAAGCGCGGCTATGCGGTCATCCGCGACGAGGAGAACCGGCCACTGACACGTGCCGCCGCCGTCGCTCCCGGCGCGGTCATCTCGGTGGAATTCGCCGATGGTGAAGTTTCGGCGGTGGCGGGTGCGGATGCGCCGCAACCAGCTGACGCATCTTCGGCTCAAGTGCGAAAGAAATCCGTCAAGCCCATAGCAACCGACCCTGGAAATCAAGGCAGCCTGTTTTAGAACTGCTATGCATTATGGTCGTGATGGAAATCAGTCCCGGAGTGCGCGCATGAAACCCGATCTGACCGTCACCGATCGTCCATCCCCTGAAGACATTGCGGCCATCGGTACCAATCTTTCCGCGTTCAACGATGCCGATGTCGGAGCTGCCGACAGGATGCCGCTTGCAGTCATCGTTCGGGGGGATGATGGCGCCTTACTGGCCGGGATCAGCGGATACACCGCCTGGGGCTGGCTTTACGTGCAGTGGCTCTGGGTTCACGACAGTCTTCGCGGCCAGCAGATGGCGGGTCGCATGTTGACCGCGGCGGAAAATGAGGCGCGCGGGCGCGGCTGTCATTCCGCCTGGATCGACACATTCAACCCGGTGGCGGAGAAGGCTTACTCCCGCCAGGGTTACGAGGTCTTCGGTGAGCTGCCGGATTTTCCGATCGGCCGCACCCGGAAATTTTTGAAAAAGCGGCTCTGATCGCGTCTGATTGAAAATTTCAGGCGGCGAGGCGTCCGCCGGTCATCGGTTCTGGAGCGCCGGTCGTGGTCGGGAAGCTGATCGGCATATTGCGCAGCACGCGGACCGCCAGAAAAGCAAAACATTCGGCCTCTACGGCGTCGCCCCGCCAGCCCAGCGTTTCGGCAGGCTGGGCGTCGACACGGGCGCGCTCCGCCAGCATGCGCATCAGTGTCGGATTATGGCGACCGCCGCCGCTGACAAACAATCTCTCCGGGCGCTGCGGAAGCAGATCCAGCGCCTTGCCGACGGCAGAGGCGGTGAAGGCCGTCAGCGTGGCGGCGCCATCTTCCAATGAAAGCCCGTCTGCCATGCTCGCACCAAAATCGAACCGATCCAGCGATTTCGGGAAGCGAGCGGAGAGATAGGGATGCTGGAGCAGCTTCGCCAGGCGCTCTTCATTGACTTGTCCTGATGCGGCGATCAGGCCGTCGCGGTCCATGTCACCTCGTCCATGCTGCTTGATCCAGTCGTTGATCGGCGCATTGGCGGGGCCTGTGTCAAAGGCGACAACGTGGCCCTTGCCATCGGTCCAGGTGACGTTACCGACACCGCCGAGATTGAGGATCGCGGCACTGCCATCCTGCGTCACGCCCTTCAGCAGCGCCGAGTGATAGGCGGCGGCCAGCGGGGCGCCTTGTCCGCCAGCGCGAACATCGGCGCTGCGAAAATCATAGGCCACCTTGGTACCGAGAAGCTTCGCCATCAATCCGCCATCGCCCAGTTGCCGGGTGGCGCCGAGACGGCCCGGCTGCGGCGCGCGGTGCAGTACGGTCTGCCCATGGAAGCCGACGACGCCGATATCGGATAGCGACAACCCGGCATCTTTCACCAGGGCTGCTACTGCAGCGGACTGGGCACGGGTCAGCGCGTCTTCGGCGCGTGCGAAAATCTCCGGCTCCGGCCCGTCGAAATTCCACTTGCGGGCCGCAGCCAGTGTCTCTTCCAGAAGGTCGCGAACGGCTTGATCATAGGGTGCAAGCGTATAGGCGCCGAAGCGCTCGACGCGTTCGCCATCGGTTTTGAGAAGCGCGACATCGATGTTGCCGTCCAGCACAGTACCCGTCATCAAACCCACGGCCCAGATCGGTTCCATTTCGTCTCTCCTCAATGCGTGTTGATCATGTCGCCGATGGCAGCGCGAAGGGCGAAAATGCCGCTATCGACGTGCCGGCTCGGATGCACCCGGTTGGTCAGCAAGGTCCAGGCGCGCCGCTTGTCGAAATCGATCCAGAGGCCTGTGCCGGTAAATCCCGTATGGCCGATGACGCTATCGTTGCAAAACGCGCCGCCCGACCAACCTTCATAGGGACGCTCCCAACCATGGGTGCGTCTGTTCGAAAGCGGTTGGCGCATCAACCTGACAACACCATCGCCGTTCTCGTTCCCCGTCAACAGCGACCGGGCATAGTCGAGAACGGCATCCGCGGTGCCAAACAGACCGGCATGGCCAGAGCCCTGAAGTGCGTAGCAATTCTCGTCATGCACCTCCCCGCAGATCATCCGGTTGCGCCAGGTGCAGAACTCGGTGGCTGCAGTTTTTGCAGGATCGCCGTGAAAAGCAAAGCCCGGGCCGGCATCCATCTCGCGGATGCGCTTGCCAGCCAGTCTTTCCAGAGCGATGCCGAGAAGGATGTAATTCATATCCGAATAGGCAGGCTCGCCATGGCGCCATTCGCGCTGGAGCACGAAGGCCCGCAGACGGTCCGGGTCATCCCCATAGGTATAGATCGGCTCCACCCCCGGAAACGGAGTCTGGTGGCCCAGGCACTGACGGAAGGTCACCTTCCGTTCCCAGCATTCGGGAGCGTATTGCCGGAAATCGGGGATGAGCGTCGTGATAGGACTGTCGAGATCGATAGCGCCGGAAACGGCCAATTCGAGGATCTTGCGCGTGGTGAAAATGACTTTGGTCAGCGAGGCGAGATCGAACCAGGTGTCGAACACCATCGGACGCTCGCCACCAACTTTTTGCGCATGACCGATCGCCCTCGTCAGGCGATTGCCGTTTCCATCGACCATGCCGAAGACGCCGCCAGGAATACGGCCAGCATCGACAGCCTCTTTCAGTAGGTCAAAGCTACCGTCGAAAGGTGTCAGGAGCGGCGAAGATTGTTCGGCCATGAAGGTTTCCTGCTCAATCTGCCGCCGCCACTTCAAGCTTCACGCGGTGGTCTTCGCCAAAATATTTCCAGCTCGAGGGCTGAGGCTCGAAGCCCTTAGGACGCAACAATGTCGGCACGGCCTCGGTGTTCAACTCAAACCTCTCGCGCCGCCGGTCCATGGTTGGCACCGCTGCAATCAGCTTCTTGGTATAGCTGTGCTGAGGATTCGACAAGACGGAGCGGGCGTCCCCGATTTCGACGATCTGACCGGCATAGAGAACGGCGACCCGGTGGGCGATGCGTTCGACCACGGCCATGTCGTGGGAGACGAAGAGATAGGCGAGGTCACGCTCCTTTTGCAGGTCAATCAGAAGATCGAGCACGCGCGCCTGAACCGAAACATCGAGTGCGGAGACAGCCTCATCAAGCACGAGAATGGAAGGATCGAGCATCAAGGCGCGGGCGATGCAAAGGCGCTGGCGCTGGCCGCCGGAAAACTCATGCGGATAGCGGGTGAGGCTATCGGCGGGAAGGCCAACGCGGTCAAGAAGTGCTGTCATTTGCGAGGTGATCTGGCCGTCGATCCGACGTCCCGCTGCAATGACCGGCTCAGCCAGAAGGCTTTGTACATCGAGACGCGGATTGAGAGACGCATAGGGGTTCTGAAACACCATCTGCATAGGCTTTTGCGCGTTTGTCGATTGGGAAGACGGAGAGGATTGTGTGGTGAAGGAGCCGCGTGTCGGCTTGACCAGACCAAGCAGAGCCCGCGCCGTGGTCGATTTGCCCGATCCGCTTTCGCCGACGACCGCAAGCGTCTCGCCCCGACAAATATCAAACTCGACAGCTTCCACCGCATGGATGGCGCCTGCGGGTCGGCGAAGAAGGCCGGTCGTGGTAGGAAAGCGTACGGTCAACTCCTGAACCGAAAGTGCGGTGGGCTCGTTGGCGTGTTTCGTACGAGGTGAGTCAGCACGCACATGCTGGCCGTTGGCAAAATGCGGGACCGCGTTTAACAGGTGCTGCGTGTAGCTGTGTTGCGGACGGTCGAGAATATCGTCTGCCTTTCCCTGCTCCACAACCTTTCCAGACTGCATCACCAGCACGCGGTCGGCAATCCCTGCCACAAGTCCGAGATCATGAGTGATGAAGATGAGGCCGGTGCCGGTCTCTCGCTGAAGCTCGGCGAGAAGCGCCATGATCTGTGCCTGTACCGAAACGTCCAGCGCCGTCGTTGGTTCGTCGGCAATGAGGAGACGAGGGGACGCTGCGAGCGCCATCGCAATCATCACCCGCTGCAGCATTCCGCCGGAAAGCTGGTGCGGATAGTAACTAAGGCGTCGCGCCGCGTCTGGAATGCGCATGCGGTCTAACGCCCGCAATGTCTCTGCACGCGCCTCTGTCCCGCCCTTGCCTTGCAGGCGAAAGACTTCCTCGATCTGCTTGCCGATGGTGAGCACCGGATTGAGCGAGGTCATCGGCTCCTGAAAGATCATGCCGATCTCCGACCCTCGGATTTGCTCCATCCGTTTCGTGTCGAGAGTGACGAGATTTAGCGTCTTTCCATCGGCTAGAGACAGGTCGATCCGGCCATTGGTGATCCTGCCGCCGCTGTAATCGATGAGGCGATTGATCGAGAGCGCGGTGACGGATTTGCCGGAGCCGCTTTCGCCGACGATGGCCAGCGTTTCGCCGGCATCGAGTGTGAAGCTGACGCCTTCCACGATCGGCTTCACGGCATTGCCGCGACCGAAACCGACGCTGAGGTTTTGTACAGAAAGCAGCTCTGTCATGATGCCACCCGTCGCATGCGGGGATCGAGCAGATCGCGCAGCGCATCGCCCAGAAGGTTGAAGCCGAGAATGCCGAGCATGACGGCAAGGCCCGGGAAGATCAGCAGCCATGGTGCCATCTCCATCAGGTTGATGCTGTCCGCCAGCATCAGGCCAAGCGAGGAATCCGGCGGCTGTGTGCCAAGGCCAAGGAAGCTCAGGCCCGATTCCGTCAGAAGGGACCACGCCAGCGCCAACGTCACCTGCACGGTGAGCGGCGCCACCAGATTGAGCATCAGGTGCCGGGTGAGGATGTAGGATGTGAAACTGCCGAAGGTGCGGGCCGCATCGACGAAATCGCGCGCCTTGATCGACAGCGCCGGTCCGCGCACAACGCGCGTGAAGATCGGCGTATAGACGAAGGCAATGGCGAGAATGCTGGTGAAGGTACCCGGGCCGACCACGGTGATGAAGAGCAGGGCAAGCAGGATGGCCGGGAAGGCGAGCAGGATGTCCATCAGTCGCATGACAACGCCATCCCACAGATGTCCGACCCAGGCGGCGGTCAGTCCCAGAACCGTGCCGATGACGGCGGCGATGCCGACAGAGGAAAAGGCGACGAGGAAAGATTGACCGATGCCGATCATCAACCGGCTGAGCACATCGCGCCCGAACATGTCGGTGCCCATCCAGTGGGCGGCGCTGGGGCCTTGCAGGCGGTCGATGCGGAATTGTTGCAGCGGATCGTAGGGCGTCAGACCAAGCCAGGCGGCAAGCGCCAGCAACAAGTAGGTTAGGACGATGGCCGCGCCAACGCAACCGCTCGGGTGGCGCAGAAGCCTAGACAATAGAGAGCTCATGACCGGCTCCCCAAGCGAATGCGCGGATCGAGCGCGACATAGGCAAGATCAACGATGAGGTTGACGATCATGAAGTTCAGCGCGATGAACAGCACCGCGCCCTGCACCAGCGCATAATCACGCTGGAGAATAGCTTCCAGCGTCATGCGCCCGATGCCAGGAAGCGCAAAGATTTGCTCGACCAGAACCGCGCCACCCAGCAGATAGCCGAACTCGACACCGCAAAGTGTGATGACGGGAATGAGAGCGTTGGGCAGGGCGTGCCGCCAGATGACGTTGCGACGTGCCACACCCTTGCTGCGGGCGGTGCGCACGTAATCATCGCTCAAAACATCGAGCATGGCTGAGCGGGAAATTCGTGTGACGGAGGCGGTGAAAGACAGCCCAAGTGTCAGCGCGGGAAAAAACAGTTGCGAGAGGTTGGCGATCGGATCCTGGTTGAAAGGCACATAGTCGCCCATGGCTGGCAGAATGCCGAAGCCCGCCGAGAGAATGTAGATGATGCCGAGGCCAAAGACGAAGCTCGGCGTGGACTGCCCGATCATGGCGAAGATGCGGACGCTGAGATCCGAGCCCCGGCCAGCGCGCGTTGCCGCAAAGACACCGAGCGGAAGCCCGAGGAGAAGCGCGATCGCCACCGACAGGCAGGCGAGTTCGAGTGTCAGTGGGAAACGTTGGAGAATGACGTCGAGCACCGGCTTACCATAAGTGACCGAGAGACCAAGGTTGCCTGATACGACCCCAGAGAGCCAGCGCCCATACTGAACGAGCCAGCCCTGATCGAGGCCGAAATAGGCCGAGAGGGCTTGCTTCTGCTCTGGCGTCAGAAGACCAGCCTCTGTGCCGAGCATGGCGGTGATGGAGTCACCGGGAACGAGGCGGATGGCGACGAACACCAGAACGGAGACACCCAGCATGACGAGCGGGAATGTCACGAGACGTCGTAGCAGGTAGGTCATGTCGTCATCCGCCTCATGCACGTATTACTTCAGAGTGACCTTGGAGAGGCCGAACAGAGAACCATCCGGTGTTGCTACGAAGTTTTCGACATTCTGCTGCTGCGCCGTGTAGGCGTAGTTGGTGTAGAGCCAGATCCATGGCGAGACTTCCGCCAGATGCTTGTCGAAAGCGGCAAAGATTTCCTTGCGCTTGGCAACATCGGTTTCGACACGGCCCTTCTGCATCAGGTCGTCAAGCGTGTCGTCGATATAGTGCGCGACCTTCTGCAGGTTGCCCGCCTTCGTCCAGTAGCGGTTATACATGGTGTAGGGATCGGCCCGGCCACCATTCTGCGCCACGGCCATGTCGAAATCGCCTTTCAGCCAGGTATCCACATAGACGTTGAGTTCCATCATCTTGATGTCGAGTTTGATGCCGATTTCCTTCAACTGCGACTGGATGACCTGGGCTTCGGCGGCAGCGGTCGGCGGTTCGCCGGTTGCGGCGATCACGGTTGCCGAGAAGCCGTCCTTCAGCCCTGCATCGGCCATCAGTTTCTTGGCTTTTTCGAGATCCTTCTTGTAGCAGAAGAGGGTGTTCGGGTCCGAGCGATAGAGTGGCATCGTCAGCGGTCCGGTGACTTCGCCTTCACCGAGCAGAGCCGTATCGAGCACATCTTGGCGATCGATGGCGCAGGAAATAGCCTGACGCACGGCAAGCTCTGTCATCGGCTTGCGCGAGGCATTGAGCTGCAGCGCGTGGTAGGAGAGGACTGGCTTACGGTTCAATGTCAGCCCGGCCACCTTCGGCACGAGCGTTGCGACCAGAGGATCGTTCAGCAGAGCGAAGTCGACCTTCTTGGCGCGGAGTGCTGCAAGAATGGCGTTCTCATCCGGCAACACGCTGATGTCGATGCCATCGACTCCCACCTTGCCGCCCGCCCACTCGGCATTGGCCTTCAGCACTTCCTTCTGGTTCGGCTCCCAGCTTTCGAGCTTGAAAGGGCCGCTGCCGACGGCCACCGTGCCGATCTTGCCAGCCGTTATCTCGGAAGCAGGCACGATGGCTGCATTGATGCTGCCCATAGCGGTGAGCAGTGGAACGTCTGGCTGCGACAGGTTGAAGACAACGGTCTGAGCATCCGGCGTATCGATGCTGGCAATCGAGAGATAGTTGGCGCGGGCGGCTGCCGCTGTCGCCTGGTCGAGAATACGCTCGAAGGAGGCTTTTACGTCGGCAGAGGTCACGGCTGCACCATTGTGAAACTTCGCCGTCGGGTCGAGTTTGAAGGTCAGCGTCTTGGCGTCGGGCGAGAAGGTCCATTCTTTTGCAAGCGCCGGCACCACCTTGAGATCGCCGTCCAGGCGGACCAGAGGTTCATAGATCAGTTCAAGCAGGCGTATCGAGGAAAAGGCCGTCTGCTTGTGCGGGTCAAGGCCCGTGGCATCCTGTGCCCACGCCATTTTCAACGTGGCTGCAAATCCGGGGGTGGCGGTGGCGGTCAGCAAGCTTCCGGCGATTGCCGCACAAGCCAGCCATTTTCGAGCGATCATTGTCATGCTTATTCTCCCTCTGGTTGGCTGATCCCGTCCTTTTCGAACGCCGGGTATGCAGCAGGTCTCGCGTTCAATCGGTTTTTTCAGTCAGCGCTTTGCGCAAAAAGCCGTCATTTCGAACAAGTGCCGCCTCAGCCTCTTCCCGGCTCAGTCCGCTCAGGATCATCAGGATCGCGAGCTTCACATTGTTGCCGCTGACCGTCAGGTGATCTTCCGCAACTTCACCCGTGCAGCCGGTTGCCTCCATGATGATACGGATGGCGCGGGCGCGAAGCTTCTGATTGCTGATGGTCAAGTCCACCATCAGGTTCTCGTAGGTCTTGCCGATGCGGATCATGCTGGCGGTCGTCAGCATGTTCAAGACGAGCTTCTGCGCGGTGCCGGATTTCAACCGTGTTGAGCCCGTCACCACCTCCGGCCCGACGACGGGCGAGATGGCAATGTCGGCCATGTCGGCCAGCGTCGAATGCGGATTGCAGGTCAACGAAACAGTCTTCGCGCCGATGGATCGGGCATGGGTCAGCGCGCCAACCACGTAAGGCGTGCGCCCGCTCACCGCGATGCCGACCACCACGTCGTTTGCGGAAAGATTGATCTCCGCAAGATTGCGCTTTCCTTCCTCCACGTCATCCTCGGCGCCTTCCACCGCATGTAGAATGGCGCGCGGGCCACCGGCTATCAAACCGACAACCATGCCTTCCGGCACGGAAAAGGTGGGAGGGCATTCGGATGCATCGAGGACACCAAGCCGCGCGCTGGTCCCCGCGCCAATATAGATCAACCGTCCACCGCTGCGAAAGGCGCGAACGATCTCCTCCACCGCCTCGGCGATTTGCGGAATGACCTTGGCGACGGCGTCCGGCACGAGCGCATCGTCGCGGTTCATGACCCTCAGGATCTCTTCCGTCGGCAGAAGATCGATCGACATGGAATTGGGATTGCGCGCTTCAGAAACCAGCTGCTCAAGTTCCGCCATCAGGTGCAGGTGCGACATGGATCCTCACTCGATTTTTTAACAGATTAAGATCGAATATTCCTCATGTCAATTAATGTAGGAATATATTATTCCATCTTTTGCAGCTACAGATGCGCTCCGCTTCCGCTCAGGATGACAGGTGTTTTGCCAGGATGATCGCACCGGAGACGGCGTCGCCATCTGCCGGTTTCAAGCGCTTGCGCACGTCGGGTGCAAGCCACGGCTCCAACGGTCCGGAAAGACCACCGAGCAGTGTGACCGCCGGTGCGCCATACTCGATCAGGCGACGGACGAGGCCGTCAATATGGCCGGCCCCGGATTGAACGATCTGCCGGGCGGCGGCGTCTCCCTGGTCGGCATGACGCAGAACGAGGGGCGCGAGTGTCGCGTAATCCGTCGCGGTTGCCTTATCCATCCAGCCGACGATATTGGCGGGAAGGTTGTCGAAGCGGTTCAGGACTTCGGAGAGAAGTGCGGTCTTATCCCGCCGCCCGTCGAAGGCGAGCAAGGCGGACTGGATCGCCTTCAGCCCCATATCGGCACCGCTCCCTTCATCGGAGATTGGAAAGCCGTAGCCGCCTGCGCGCTTCTCCTCATCGCCGACAAGCGCCAGCCCGATCGAGCCGGTGCCGGCAATGACAATGCCGCCATCGTGACCGGAATGGGCACCGAGGCAGGCGGCAGCGCCGTCGGAGGTAAAGCAAATATTGCCGAAAGGATGCGGCAGGGCTTCCAGTTGTTCGCGCGAGCCTGCACGCGTCAGCCCGGCAATGCCGATGCCTGCGATAACATTTGGTGCGCTGGAAGAGTCAAGTCCGGCCTCTTCGGCTGCACCCGTCCAGGCCCGCAGCACGGAGGCCCAGGCGTTTGGGACGCCGAGGCGAGTCGTCGCTGGCCCGGACAATCCTTGCCCGATGACGTGGCCGGCCTCATCGACGATCCTTGCACGGCAGCCGGTGCCGCCGCCATCGACGCCGAGATAAAGTGTCTGGTCGCGAAGCGGCTTCGTCATAGCGACACGCGACGAATGTTGGCGCCGCATTGGGCCAGCTTGCGGTCAAGCTGCTCATAACCACGGTCGAGATGATAGACGCGCTTGATGATGGTTTCACCTTGCGCTGCAAGTGCTGCAAGCACCAAGCACACAGAGGCACGCAGATCGGTTGCCATGACAGGCGCGCCCTTGAGGGATTGCTGCCCACGGACCGTGGCGACGGAACCGTTGAGCGCGATGTTCGCGCCAAGCCGCGACAGTTCCGGCACATGCATGAAGCGGTTTTCAAAAATGGTTTCGCGGATGACGCTGGCGCCGTCGGCAATCGATGCCATCGCCATGAATTGTGCCTGCAAATCCGTCGGAAAGCCTGGATAGGGTTCGGTGGTGAAATCGGCAGGCTTGATTGGCAAATGACCTTCGACCACGACGCCGCGATCTCCGGGCCAGATGGTGGCGCCCATGCTTTCCAACACCTGCAAGACCGATGAGAGATGCTCCATACGGGCATTGACCAACTCGATACGGCCGCCGGTGATCATCGCCGCTGCCGCATAGGTCCCGGCCTCAACGCGGTCCGCAATGGCGTGGTGGCTCGCGGCACGCCAATTCGTGTCGCCTTTGACCAGAAGCCGATGCGTGCCAGCGCCTTCGATCTGCACACCCATAGAAGAGAGACAGGCGCAGAGATCGACCACTTCCGGTTCACGCGCGGCATTGAGGATTTCGGTTTCGCCGGTGGCGCAACACGCCGCCATCAGCGCCGTTTCGCTGGCGCCGACGGAGGGGCCGGGCAGGACAATGCGCGCGCCTTTCAATCCGTTAGGGGCATCCGCGACGATATAGCCGCCTTCCACGGCAATCCTCGCACCAAGGGCTGAGAGGACTTTCAGATGCATATCGACCGGGCGCGCGCCGATCGCGCAGCCTCCGGGGAGCGAAACGCGCGCCGAGCCGAAACGGGCGAGCAGGGGGCCAAGCACCAGGATCGAGGCGCGCATCTTGCGCACGGTCTCGTAGTCCACTTCGCCTGGCGTCACGTCTCGCGCATTGATGGTCGTACCGCCCGCATGTCTTTCCACCTCGGCACCATAAAGCGAAATGATGCGCAGCATGTTGTCGACATCGGACACCTTGGGCAGGTTTGTCAGCTCAAGCGGATGAGGTGAGAGAAGGGCGGCGGCAATCTGCGGCAGAGCCGCGTTCTTGGCGCCTGCAATTGGGACCGCGCCATCGAGCCTCGTTCCGCCGGTGATATGCAGCTCATCCATAAAAGACCTTCCGGGTCAAAACTGATGCTGAAATCTGGATAGCCAATCATAAGATAAGCGCTATAATATTCCAGAGAATTTTTAATTTGCGAATATCTTATTCCGGTTGGGGGAGCGCATGTCCGTCTTGAAGGTCATCCAGGCGAAATTGGAATTCATGACGGATGCCGAGCGCCAGATCGGCCAGTTCATCGTCGATGATCCCGATCGCATGGTGCAGCTTTCTTCTGCGGAACTCGCCGCCGCGACCGGGCGCAGCCAGTCCAGCGTCGTGAAATTCTCGCAGAAGATCGGCTATGATGGCTATCAGCAGCTGAAACTTGCGGTCACCAAGGCCAAGGCGCAGGAGTGGCGTGTCCCCTCCGGCATGATCCACGGAACGATCGATGCCGGGGACAATTTCGTCACCATCCAGCAGAAGCTGGTGGCGAGCAAGGTCTCCGCCATGCAGCAGACGATGGAGGTGAATGCCGAAGACGCCGTTACCGCTGCGGTCTCTGCACTGGCATCGGCAAGGCGCATTCATCTCGCCGGTATCGGTGCGTCTTCGCTCGTGGCGCGGGATTTCTCCTACAAGCTATTGAAGCTCGGATTGGTGGCGCTGATGGATCGCGATCCGCATGTGCAAATGGCCAATGCCGCGTCGCTCAACAGTCGGGATGTGCTGTTCGCCATCTCCCACTCCGGCAGTACCAACGAGACGATCCGGCTGGCGGAACTGGCGAAAAAGGGCGGCGCGACGGTCGTCACCCTGACTGGTCTTCATGGCAATCGGCTCAGCCAGATCGCCGACATCACGCTCCATACGGTGACGGATGAGGAACGCGTGCGATCCTCCGCCATCACGTCCCGCGATGCGCAGCTAGCGATCTGCGATCTGGTCTTCCTGCTGTTGATCGCCAAGATACCCGGCGCCAACGACGCCATTCATGCCAGCGAGGCGGCGGTCTCCGTTCTCAAGTCGTGACCATGTCTATTTGATCGCGCCTGCCGTCATGCCGTTGATGAACTGCCGCGACAACGCGATGTAGAGAATGATGATCGGCAGTGCCGAAAGCGTCAGCCCGGAAAACAGCACGCCCCAATCCGTGGCGAACTCGCCCATGAAGGTGGTCAGTCCCTGCGGCAAGGTCTTCTGATTGTTGTTCTGAATGAAGATCAGCGGGAAGAAGAAATCATTCCAGATCGGCACGACGTTCTGGATTGCGGCGATCACCATGGCCGGTCGCACCAGCGGCAGCATGATGGACCACATGATCCGCGCTTCATTGGCGCCGTCCATGCGCGCGGCATCCTCCAGCTCGTTCGGCAGGCTGCGAATGAAGCCGGTCAGGATGAAGACGGTCGTCGGCAGGCCGGTTGCGACATAGATGAAGATCAGCGAAAGCCGCGAGTCAATCAGCCCGAAATCCCGCATCTGGATGAAGAGCGGAATGATTGCCAGTTTCAGCGGCAAGGTCAGCCCCGCCAGGAAAAACAAAAGTATAAAGCCGGACCCTCGGAACTCGTAACGGGCGATAGCATAGGCCGCCATCGTGCCCAGGATTAGGATGAGCGCAATCGAGCTTGCCGTGACGATGAGCGAATTGCCCATATAGAGCAGGAAGTCCGTCTCGTTCCAAACCCGAAGGATGCTTTTGACATTGGTGAAATCGGGAATGGAAAAGGGGGACTGAAAGATCTGCGCATTGGTCTTGAAGGCTGAAAAGAACATGATGACGATCGGTGTCAGCATGACGATGCTGTTGCTGATCAGCAGGATCTGGATCAGGCCATCCCAGCCATAGGTGCGGAAGCTGCCGCGGTCGATTGACTTCCTCATAGCTGGATCTCCCGTCTGCGCAGTCTGACGGTAATGATGCTGGAAACCACGGCAATGAACAGGAAGATCAGCACAGCAAGCGCGCTGCCGGGACCGAAGTTTTCCGCCGAGGCTGACATGCTGCCAAAGGCTGTGCGGTAGAAATAAAGGCCAAGCACATCGGTTGCCTCATGCGGATTGCCGTCCACACCCGCCATGATGAAGGGAAGTTCGAACCAGTTGAAAGCGCCGACGAAGAGCAGAGTGAAGACGACTGTCGCCGAAGGGGCGACAAGGGGCCACACGATCTTGCTCATCTTTACCCATTCGCTCTCGGTCTCCATGCGCACGGCATCGAGAATTTCCGATGGTATACGCTGCATCCCGGCCAGGAAGACGAGCGTCGGAAAGCCGACCATGTGCCAGGCATTGGCAACGACGATGGCCATCAATGCAGTGGAATCCTGGCCGAGCCACGGTTGGGCCAGGCTGCCGAGCCCGACGGCTCTGAGACTGGCATTCACTGCCCCAAAGAGCGGGTGGTAGAAGAGCTTCCACATCAGGCCGACAATCACGGTGGACAGCACCACGGGCAGGAAGACGGCGATGCGGTGAAAGCGCGCGCCCCAGAGTTCGCGCCAGAGGCAGTAGGCGAGAATGAAGCCGACGCCGTTCTGAAGCACCATCAGGGCGAAGAAGACAAAGATATTGTGCTTGAAGGCATTGATCGTGCGTTCCGAGAACGGATACTCGAACAGCACGCGGTAGAAATTATCGAACCAGACGAAGTCGCCGCGGACCAGGCCTCGCCACTCATAGAAGGCATAGGCGAAGGCCGACAGGATCGGGTAGACGAGAAACAGGCACATGAAGGCGATCGGCGGGACCACAAGGGCCGCAATCCAAAGTCTTCTGCCTGTCAACTTGCTGGACATCATCGACACTATCCCAACGGCCTCAAATCAGAGGAGCCGACCACTCTCATCAAGAGCGGCCGGCCCAATCCGGCTGTGCCGTTCGATCACTTCTTGAACGGCGCATACCATGTGGCGAGACCATCGGTCATCGACTTGCCGACCTCAGCCGGTGTCGCCTGTCCGTTCAGCATCTTCGATACACCTGCCTGGATCAGGTTCGAACCCGTCGGCTCACCGTAGCGGAAGTTGACAAGCGTCATATAGGGGATCGAATCCTTGTTGAGCTCGGCGACCTCGGCCAGCAGAGGATTATCGAAGGTGACGCCTGGAACGGCAGAAACGTTGTTCAGCCCGTTGGCAAAGGCCTGTCCGAAATCCTTGCTGGAAACATAGTTGAGGAACTTTAGCACAGCCTCCGGATCCTTCGGCTTGGCATTCCCGCCGAAGCCGGAGTCGTAGAAGAGGCCAACGAGCTTTTCGTCCTCTGCCTTCAAGCCGGGGGCTGCGAAGACGCCCATCTTCAAATCCGGGTTCTGCTTGGCGAAGTTGGCAAGCTCGAAGGAGCCGCCGGCAAACATGCCGGCCATGCCGGAGGTGAACAGCTGCTGCGCGGAAGCGTAATCGAGACCGACGAAGCCATCGGGGAAATACTTGGAGATTTCCTTGAGCTTCGTCAAAGCCTCGACATAGCGCTTGTCGTTGAAGTCGGTCTTGCCCGCCATCAGGTCGGCATAAAAGGCCTTGCCCATGATCGAGGACGTCAGGGCGGAGACGATGGTCTCATTCTGCCAGCCGGTGGCCGTGCCATTGGCAAACGGCATGACGCCAGCGGCCTTCAGCTTCTCGCAGGCGGCAATGAACTCATCCCAGCTCTTCGGTTCGGTGATGCCGTTCTTCTCGAAAATCTCGGTGTTGTAGATGACGAGCATGGTCTGGCTTGCGGCCGGAACGGCATAGAGCGTCTTGTCCGAGCGCATCGTTGCGGAGGCAAGAGCCGATTCCGAGAAGCCCTTCAGCGCCGGGATCTTGGTATCGTCCAGTGGCATGAGGTAGCCAGCACCCGCCAGGCTCTCAATGCCGCCATAGGTACGGGTCATCATCAGATCCGGGCCCTTGCCACCAGCAAGTGCAGTGGAAAGGACGGTGTTGTAGCTCGTTGCTTCGAAGGCCTCGAATTTCACCGTGATGTCCGGGTTCGCCTTGTTGAAATCGGCGAAGAACTTTTCATATTCGGCCTTGTCTTCCTGGCGCCAGGTCCAGAAGGTCAGGTCTGCTGCGAAGGTTGCGCTGGCCGACAGGATGGTGCTGCAGGCAATCGCTGCTCCCAGTAAAAATCGTTTCATCTGTTCCTCTCCTTCTTTTTTGGTTTACGCGAGTTGTTCGATCACACCGCAAGTCGTTGCGATGTTTCATGGCTGAAGTAATGGACCTTCTCAGGCTCGACGGTAATCGTCACCGGCGTGTCAGGGGCATATTGCGTATCCGGCCCACAGCGCACTGAGACTGGTGCGCCTTCCCCCATCCGTACGTAAACATAGGCGCTATCGCCGAGATATTCGGTGTAGACCACCTTTGCGGCAAAGCCGTTCTTGCTCGTATCCGACGAAATCGACATGCCGTCCGGCCGCACACCCATCAACAGCTCCCGTTCTGGTGCCGACGGCAGGCGTGGCATCAAGATTTGGCCGATACCGGGTGCGATGAGCTGATTGCCGTCTCGCTCCACATTGAGCATGGCCATGCGTGGCGAGCCGATGAAGTTCGCGACGAAGACATTGGCAGGCGTCTCGTAAAGTTCGCGCGGCGAACCGAATTGCTCGATCCGGCCGCCATTCATCACCACGATGCGGTCGGCCAGCGTCATGGCCTCGACCTGGTCATGGGTCACATAGATGGTCGTGCCGCCGATCTCCCGATGGAGACGGGCGATCTCGAGCCGCACTTCCGAACGCAGTGCCGCATCGAGGTTGGAAAGCGGCTCGTCCAGCAAGAGAAGCTGCGGCTTGCGCACCAGCGCCCGGCCGATAGCAACACGCTGCCGCTGTCCGCCGGACAATTCACGCGGCTTGCGCTCCAAGAGATCTTCCAGCCGCAGCATGCGGGTGGCTTCGCCGATACGCGCTTCGACTTCCGGCTTGCTGAGGCCCATCAGCCGCGCACCGAAGGCCATGTTCTCATAGACATTCATATGCGGGTAAAGCGCATAGGATTGGAACACCATGGCGATGCCGCGTCGCGATGGCGCAATCTCGTTCATGCGCTTGTCATTCAGCCGGAATTCGCCGTCGGTGATCGGATCGAGACCGGCAATCAGGCGAAGAAGCGTCGATTTTCCGCAGCCGGACGGCCCGACGAAGACGATCAACTCGCGGTCGTTCACATCGAGATCGATGCCATGGAGAACCTCGACAGCCTTGAAACGCTTCTTGATACCGCGCAGTGACAGTTGGGCCAAGGTCAGAACTCCATTTCGCTCAGGACGTGCCGCTGGTCGGTGGGTGCGCAAGTGCAGCGTCTATCGCTGCAGTCGTCTTGGCTGCATCCAAATGATGAATACTGTGCCAGCCGAACCGACGGGCCGTCTCGATATTTTCCAGCGTGTCGTCGATAAAGATGATCTGTTCGGGAGAGACAGCCTCGCGTTGCTGAACTGCGAGATAGATATCATCGGCCGGCTTCTCCATCCCCATCTCATGGGAGAGATAGCAGGCGTCAAACAGGTCCGTGCCCGTCATTTCTTCGATGATATGCCGCCAATGAATGGCCTGGGTGTTTGACAGGCAGACGACGCGATGGGTGGATTTCAACTGCTGCGCATAATCGACCATGCCGGTAAAGACGCCGGCGAGAAGTGCCGTTTCCGCCTCGATAACCTGTTCAGTCGTCAGCCCATAGAGGAGGGATGCGCGCTTCAGATAGTCATCTTCGCTGATCTGGCCCAGGCGAAACTGCATGTTGAGTTGCAGGAGGTCGGCACTTGGCACGGCAGTCGAGGACCACAGCCCACCCGCTTCAAGCGCAGCCCGGCGCTTTTCGACATTCAACTCGATGAAGACGCCGCCGACATCGAAGACGATAAGCCTGTCGTCGCTATGTCTATCCGGCTTGACCACCACATATTCTCCGCAGGAAGTACCCTATGATGCGAAGGAAAAACGCGCTACGTCCCTCTACTGGCTCCACATTGGCAAAAGCGACGGGAATTATCAATTCCTAATTTCGCGAAAATTACGAATAAAATATTTTCGCCTAATGGCCATAAACAGCATCGCCGGCAGTGGGTGGTGCCCATGCCGGCGATGCAGGTGAACAGTCACTCGGATTGAAACCTACTGATCAAAAATGCCGGTCTGGGACGCGACCTTGCGATAGGCAGCCCCTGCTGTAAAGCCGCCGTCAATGACGAAGTCTTCGCCTGTGATGAAGCTGGAGGCGTCGGACGCCAGGAAGAGCACGAGCTCGGCGATCTCTTCCGGCTTGCCGCTGCGCTTCATCGGCGTCATGTCGATCATCGGCCTCAGGTGAGGGCTGTTGGCGTTCAGTCCGGTGACCACAAGCCCGGGGCAGACCGCGTTGACGCGGATGGCTTTTGGGGTCAGTTCCATCGCAGCACTGCGGGTAAGGCCGCGCAGGCCCCATTTGCTCGCCGTATAGGCCGGGTCGTAATGACCCGAAAAGCCGCTATTGGAAGAGATGTTGACGATCGAGCCACCACCGGATTTTGCCATCAATTCCGTCACCGCCTGAATGCCGAGAAAGGCACCGGTGAGGTTGACCTTCAAAACGCGTTCCCACGCCTCAAGGCTGGTGGTTTCGACGATGGTGCGGTTGATGATGCCGGCATTGTTGACGAGGATATCGATGCGGCTCTTCCATTCGGTTGCAAGCGTCACGACGCCTGCCCAACTCGCGGGGTCTGTCACATCGAGATAGATGAAGCGGGCCTCGCGCCCCTCTTCCTGCAGACTTTCGGCAAGCGCTCGACCTTCCTCGGCCAGCACATCGGCGATGATGACCGCCGCACCCTTTGAGGCGAAGAGGCGGGCTTCGGTCTCGCCCTGACCGCGCGCGCCACCGGTGATGATGGCAAGACGTCCGGAAAGATCGGTCATGCTCAATCCCTCGCTTCTACCGTATGCTGCCGCTGCTCTCCAAGGCCCTCGATACCAAGCGTCATGACCTGGCCTGGCTTCAGGAACACAGGTCCCGGCTTGATACCCATGCCCACGCCGGGCGGCGTGCCGGTGGCGATCACGTCGCCGGGCTCTAGCGTCATGAACTGGCTGATATAGCTGACGAGATGCGCAACGCCGAAGATCATCGTATTCGTGTTGCCGGTCTGCCGGCGCACGCCATCCACATCAAGCCATAGCGCGAGGTTCTGAGGGTCGGCCACCTCATCGCGTGTGACGAGCCAAGGGCCCGTCGGCCCAAACGTGTCGTGGCTCTTGCCCTTGGTCCATTGGCCGCCGCGCTCGGACTGGAAGGCGCGTTCGGACACATCGTTGACGACGCAATAGCCCGCGACATGGTTCAGCGCATCCGTCTCGCTGACATATTTCGCCCGTGTGCCGATGACGACGCCAAGCTCGACCTCCCAATCGGCCTTCTTCGATCCCCGCGGGATTTCGACATCGTCATTCGGGCCGACGACGGCAGAGGTCGCCTTCATGAACAGGATCGGCTCCTCAGGCGGTGCCTTGCCGGTTTCCTTCGCGTGGTCTGCATAATTGAGGCCGACGCAGATGAATTTGCCCGGGCGGGGCACGCAGGCGCCGATGCGTTCGACTGAGACCTGCGGCAGTGATGCAGGGTCGATGGCCGCGAGCCGCGCAAGACCGGCATCGGACAGGACATCGCCGGTGAAGTCGGCGATGACGCCGGAAAGGTCACGCACTGTGCCGTCCTGGGCGAGGAAGGCAGGCTTTTCGGCGTCTGCCGGGCCGTATCTCAACAGTTTCATCAGGCTCTCCTGAACCCTTCGAGGACGGAATCGTCCACATCCGGCAGGTTGACGACGATGTTGTCGGGCGTGCGCGTGGTGAGCCACACCAGCTCTTCCGTCGTCGACATGTTGACCTCGATATGCGGCCAGTTCGGCGGCACGAAGATGAAGTCGCCTTCCTCCATGTCGAGATACTCTTTCCAGTTCTCGCCGAAATAGATGCGCGCCTTGCCTTTCAGCACATAGCCGCCGGTCTCCGCTTCGCCATGATGATGCGGATAGGAGCGGTAACCCGGCTCGTTGGAAACCTTGCCGAACCAGATCTTGGTGGCAGGCGTGTGCTGCGGGCTGACACCCGAAACGCGCACGCAACCGCCGGACTGGCCGGTGCCGGTGTCTTCCTGGCCCTTGCGGGTGATGAAGGGTCTGATGGTGCTGGTCATGGAATCTCTCCTCCTCTGCAGATTTCAATCAATCGGGAACGACGGCCAGCGCCTGGATTTCGATCTTGGCGCGGTCTTCCATCAAGGACACCACCTGGACTGCCGCCATCGGCGGAAAGTGGCGACCGATGATCTCGCGGTAGATCGCGCCGATTTCCTTCATGCGCGATTTGTAGGAGACGCGGTCGGTGAAGTACCAGGTCATCTGGATCAGATGTTCGGGCTTCGCATCCGCTGCCTTCAGCACGCTGACGATGTTGATCAGCGTCTGGCGCACCTGTTCGACAAAGTCGTCCGAATGAAACTGGCAATGCTGGTCCCAGCCGATCTGGCCGCCGACTTGTACGATGCGCCCGCGCGCACTGATCCCGTTCGAGTAACCGATAGGCTTTGCCCAGCCGTCCGGCTGAATGATTTCATGCATCATGTCTTGGCTCCAGATAACGTGTAAGACCTGCGCGCACGTCGTCAGGCCAGGGATGGGATTTGTGGTTTTCAAGCGAGGTCATCACGATCCTTTGGCGGACCGACCAGATGATGTCGCCACGGACGGTGACGATGGTTTCAAGATCGAGCGAGGCACGACCGATCGAGCGCACATGCACGGAAAAATCCAGCGTATCGCCATAGACGGCGGGCTTCTTGAACTCGAGGTTCATGGTCACCGTCGGCAGTCCGAGTTTGCGCTCGAACATCAGTTCCTTCCAGGTGACGCCGAAGGAAGCGAACATCGCCTCGTTCACGTCGACGAGCATGGAGAGATAGGCCGGATGATAGGCAATCCCCGTGAGGTCGCAGTCGCCAAAGCGCATGGGTTTGGAATGGGTAAAGGGCATTTCTTCTTGAACTCCGTTTAGCCTGCCATGACCTCGCCGCCGGCAATCGCGATTGCCTGGCCGGTCACAGAACCCGCAGAAGGTGAGGCGAGCCACAGCGCGGCGTCCGCCACTTCCTGCGGCTGGATCAGCCGCCCTTGCGGATTGGACTTGGTGAATTCCGCCAGCGCCTCCTCGCGGCTGCGCCCGGTCTTCAGCATGATGGTGTCGAGCGACTGCTGGATGATCGGCGTGTCGGTAAAGCCGGGGCAGACGGCATTGACCGTTACGCCCTTTTTCGCCAGTTCCAGTGCCAAGGCTCTCGTCAGACCAACCACGCCGTGCTTGGCCGCGCAGTAGGCGGAAACATAGGCGTAGCCTGTCAGCCCCGCAGTCGATGCGATATTGATGATCCGTGCGCCATCTCCATAGGCTTTCAGGTCCGGCAGGACGGCTTGCGTCACGTTGAACACGCCCGTGAGATCGACCGAGAGAACATGGCTCCACATCTCGGACGATGTCTTTTCGAAGGGCGCGCTGGGTGCTTCACCGGCATTGTTGACGAGAATGGAGACAGCACCAAAGGTCTGACGTGCTCTCTCAAGTCCGTCCGCAATCGCTTCCGTCTTCGTCACATCGAAACCGTCGAGCACGAAAGCCTGGCGACCGATCTCTGACGCAACCGCTTCGAGCCGCTCGCGGCGGCGCCCGGCGAGCGTTAAATTGGCTCCCGCCTGCGCCAGCGTGCGGGCGATGGCAGCACCGATGCCGCTTCCGGCACCGGTGACGAGCGCGTGCCGTCCTTCAAGGGGGAGAGCATTCAGCATGGCGCTCTCACTTAGCCGCGTTGGCGCGTTCGAGGTTCGCCTCATACTGGAACTTGCCGGACATGTACTGTTTCGGCCAAGGCACGTTCTTTAGGCCGATCTTTGTCGCCTCGTGCAGAGCCCAGGCGGGATCGGCCAGATGCGGACGCGCCACGGCGCAGAGATCTGCGCGGCCTGCGGAGATGATCGAATTGGCGTGGTCCGCCTCCGAAATCGCGCCGACGGCGATCGTCGGGATGCCGATCTCGTTGCGGATCTTGTCGGAAAAGGGCGTCTGGAACAGTCGGCCATAGACCGGCTTTTCTTCCTTCCATACCTGACCCGATGAGCAGTCGATCAGGTCTGCGCCCGCATCCTTGAACATTTTGGCGAAAACGGCGGCATCTTCCGGCGTGTTGCCACCTTCCGTCCAGTCATGGCAGGAAAGGCGAACCGAGATCGGCTTGTCATCCGGCCAGGCTTCACGCACGGCGGCGAAAACTTCCAGCGGGTAGCGAGCGCGGTTCTCGTAGGATCCGCCGTACTCATCCTCGCGCCGGTTGGTCAGCGGCGACAGGAAGGACGAGATCAGGTAGCCGTGGGCCGCATGGAATTCCAGCCAGTCGGCACCGGCTTCCGCTGCGCGACGGGTGGCGGCCACGAAATCGGCCTTAACGCGGTCCATATCGGCGCGGTCCATGGCCTTCGGAACGGCGCTGTGTTTCAGGTATGGGATCGCCGAGGCGGAGAGAAGCGGCCACCCTCCTTCCTCCAGAGGCTGATCGATGCCGTCCCATGCCCGTTTGGTTGCGCCCTTGCGTCCTGCATGACCAAGCTGGATGCCGACCTTGGCGGCGCTGTTGGTGTGAACGAAATCGACAAAGCGCTTCCAGCCCTTCGTCTGCTCGTCGTCCCAAAGCCCAAGGCAACCGGGGGTAATGCGCGCATCCGGAGAGACGCAGGTCATTTCAGCGAAGACCAGACCGGCACCGCCGAGCGCACGGGCGCCAAGATGCACCATATGGAAATCATCGAGCAGACCATCCGTTGCCGAATACATGGCCATGGGAGAGACAACGATGCGGTTTGGCAGCGTCGTGCCGCGCGCCGTGTAAGGCGTGAACATCGGTGGCAGGCAGCGCTCATTCTCTTTGACGGCAAGGCCGGAGTGACGGGCGAACCAGTGCTCGTAACCCTCAAGCCATTCCTTGTCGCGCAGACGCAGGTTCTCGTGGCTGATGCGCTGTGATCGCGTCAGCATGGAATACATGAACTGTTCAGGCGGGAGCGTATCGGCATAGCGATCGCCGACGACTTCGAACCATTCCATCGCATTGCGTGCGGCATTCTGGATGCGCGCCACATCGACGCGGCGGATGTCTTCATAGGTCTTCAGAACATCGGCAATGCTCTCCTTGCCGTGGCCAGCCTTGTTGAACTGGTTGGCAAGCTCGATTGCATCGTCGATGGCAAGCTTCGTGCCGGAACCGATGGCAAAATGGGCAGTGTGAGCGGCGTCGCCCATCAGTACCACATGGGAGTTACCGTTGAAGTGGCTCCACTTGCCGCAGATCAAGCGGTTGAAATTCAACCAGGCCGAGCCGACCATATGCCGCGCATTGGTCATCAACTCCGCGCCTTCCAGCGTTTCGGCGAAGAGGTTCTGACAGAAATCGATTGATTCCTGCTGGGTCATCTGGCCGAGGCCATGGTCCTCGTAAGCCTTCTCGGTGGTTTCGACGATAAAGGTCGAGGTGTTCTCATCGAACTTGTAGATATGCGCTTGGAACCAGCCATGATCGGTCTTGCGGAAGTCGAAGGTGAAGGCGTCGAACAGCTTGTCGGTGCCGAGCCAGATATAGCGGTTCGGGCGCTTCACGAGATCCGGCTCGAAAATTTCCGGATAGCGATTGCGAACCTTGGAGTTGAAACCGTCTGAGGCGATGATCAGATCGGCATCGGGAAAGTCCTGGTCGCTACCTGCATCGGTCTCGAAAATAAGTTCGACGCCGAGTGCCTCGCAGCGGCTCTGGAGAATGTTGAGAAGCTTCTTGCGGCCAATACCGACAAAGCCGTGGCCGGTGGTGCGCTGGCGCGTGCCTTTGAAGAGCACTTCGATATCGTCCCAGTGGTTGAAAGCCTGCTGGATTTCGTCAGCGCTTTCCTTGTCCCATTTCTGCATGGACGCCATGGTCTGGTCGGAGAAGACGACGCCCCAGCCGAATGTATCATAGGGGCGGTTGCGCTCGACGACGCGGATATGATGCTCGGGATGCAGCTTCTTCATCAGCAGGCTGAAATAGAGCCCTGCCGGGCCTCCACCGATACAAACGATACGCATGTAACCCTCCGTGGCTTTGAGAGCACCTTCACGAGCTCTTATTTGAAGATTAAACTAATTTTGGATGTTGAGGCTGTCAAGTATGCAGATGCATATATCGAAATTTATTTTAGGCTTAAAATAAATGGCCGCAGGGGTGGTGCCTGCGACCGTTGGAAATTAGGGTTCGTGTGCCAAAAGCTTTCGCCGCAGGCGCTGACGCTTTGTTTTCAATGCAAGAGGTTGCTAGCCATGATATCTTCAACTCGCAAGAGCGGCCTGCTGTCGCGCGACAGGCACACGAATGCCCGCCTGCTCCAACAGCGGCAGGACGTTATCCCGGAAGTATGGGAATTCCTCGGCGTAATCGACGAAGGAAAGCGTTGTTCCGGCAAAGCCAGCCTTTTGCAGCGAGATCAGGCCGTCTGCCACCTGTTGCGGCGTTCCGACCAGCGGGAAGCCACCATGGCCAGCTGCCATCCGATCTCTGATGAGCGCCAGGAGATCGTGTGGGAAGGAATGAGCATGGGCAAATTGCAGCTTCACTAGATTATCCACGGCGTCCCAATCGGCATTGTCCTTGCCGAAATGCTGCAGATAGTCGGTCGCTTCCCTCTCTGTCGGACGGCAGACGACATGCGAGAAGGTCAGTACGCCGGTGCTGCGATCCGCTTCCGCGCCCTTCGCCTTCAACTCCGCTATCTCCGCGGCGGACCGGCTGAGATCGATTGCCGGGGTGAAGAGGAAGTCGGCATTGCGCATTGCAAAGTCACGGCCTTGGCCGGAGCCCGCCGCATTGAGGATCGGCACTTTACGGGAAGGGCGCGGATCGCCGAGAATATTCTTCAGGTGGAAGAACGTGCCATTGTAATCGAAGGCTTCCTCTTTCTCCCAGAGCGCCTTGACGACATCGAACCACTCGTCGGCATAAGCGTATCGGCTCTCATGATCGGCCGGAAGATTAAGTCCCAGCGCTTCATATTCCGGCTGGTTCCAGCCGGCGACGATGTTCAGACCGATGCGGCCATTGCTGATCTGATCGATCGTGGCGATCTGCTTTGCCACCACGGCGGGATGATTGGCGGCGGTATGAATGGTGGCGAAGACATTGATATTGCCTGTGCTGGCCAGCAACCCCGCAGCCCAGGTCATTGTTTCCAGCACGTTGCCGTGAAAATTCGTCTCGCCGCCATAACCGATCCAGCGTGCGATCGGCAGCATGAAGTCGATCCCGGCATCATCAAGAAGGCGGGCGAGTTTCAGATTGTTGTCCCAGCTGTTATTCCAGCGTTCCGGCACTTTGGTGACGGACATGCCGCCAGAACAATTGGATGCGAATGTGCCAAGCAAAAACTGCCCGGCGGCGAACATTGAGTTCTCCGTCATGGTTCGTTCCCCATTTTTCTAATAGAATTTACGATAGAAAGTCTATTTTAAACTTCAAGCTTGTCAATGGGCAATTGAGCCCTCACAAAGGTACTAAAGCACCGTGCGTCCTACTGGACGCACAAAGGACGCTTTACCTTTTTGAATCGACGCATCGTGCTTTCCGAAAATCGAGGCCAATTTTCGGGCCGATGCAGTAGCAAGAGCAAGAACAGGGCGACGAGATCGATGAGCAGGCAGAAGGGCGGCGACGAAAAGCAGGATCAGGACCCGGCACTGGACCGGCGTTGGCATCTGGCCCGCACGCCTGTCGAAGTCGATCTGGCGGAGGCCGAATTCGCGTTGATGCGCGCCTTTGAGGCTTTTGGTCGATGGCAGGCCGAGTGTCTGGGTTCTGTGGTCGATATTGCAGTGAGTGGTCCGGAAAACGCCATGCTGCATATCATCCGCATGAATGAGCGGCCTAAATCGATCAAGGATCTGGCACGATTGGCCAATCGCGAAGACATCCCGAACATGCAGTATAGCCTGCGCAAGCTGATCGCAGCCGGTCTGGTTCAGAAGACTGGCAGCGGGAGGTCGGGCGTCGTCTATAGCGTGACGGAGAAGGGCAAGCTCGTTACCGATCGCTACGCGGATGTGCGCGCCTCGCTCCTGGCGAAGGCGGTTCAATCGGTGCCGGAGCTACGCCATCGTCTTGAAGACGCCACCACCACGCTCGATCTGATGACCGGTATCTACGAGCATGCGGCGCTGAGTGCCGCGACCCACCGTCGCTTGCCAAAAGAACCTTTGGAAGAATGAGAGACCGCACGGATGCGCGGTCTCTCAAGTCGTGAAAAGCGTTAAGCCGCAAGCCTCGTCAGATAGGCATCGGCCTCTTCTGGCACGGCGAACCAGGGGAAGAAGTCGCGCGGATCGTTGAAGCCGTTGGCGATGCGCTTTGCCAGCGCGGGGAAGGCCTGAGCCGAGCCCATGATGTTGAGCACATGCGGCGGCGGAGGTGCGAGCAGCGCATTGGTCCAGCCGACGACATATTGCGCGTAGTTCCAATAGGCTTCGAAGGTCGCCTGTTTGAAGGCGTCGTCGAATGGCCTGTCGCCATGGGCCAAGATGGCGTCCATATAGTATTTGGCGGCTTTCGATGCGTTGTTGGAGCCTTGGCCGGTGATCGGGTCGTTGAGGCAGACGGCATCCGCCAGACCGAGAACCGTTGCACCCGATGGCAGCTTGCCGATCGGCTTTCGTACCGTAGGCGCGAAGGCTCCTGCCAGACGGCCATTGTCATCCGTCAGAGAGACATTGGCGCATCGCTCCGCTTCCCATGGCAGGAAGGTATCGAGAATCCACTTCGACTTTTCGAGGTGCGCGTCTGGAGAGTTTACATCCTTCCAGCAATCCATCGGGCCGCCGGGAATGCCTTCGAATACCATGATGTCGCACGGGCCGGTGGTCGTCAGTGCCGGGAAAGTAAAGTATTCGCCGACACCGGGAATGAGGTTAAAATTGACGGCCGAATGGCCGGGGCGCGGTGCCATGCCCTTCACATAGGTTAGCGCCAGCGCGCGCTGCGGCTTGTCATAGGGAGAGCGTTGTGGATCGCGCTCGAACATCTTGGCAATATCCCCCTTGCCGGCCGCGACGATCACCAGATCGCTTTCCTTCGCGTAGGTTTCGAGATCGTCGATCCCGGCATCATGAATGGTCAGTTGACCGCCGCGATGCTCGAATTCGGTCAGCCAACGGGGAATCTTGACGCGCTGGTCGACGCTCTGGGCCTTGCTGTCGAGCTCTCCATTCCACTCGATGGCCTTGCCACCATCCGGGGCGGGAACGACGAAATTGATCGAGTCGACGGTGGGGCAGCTGTCGCCCCAGAAGTTCAGACCGAGTTCGCGCTCGTTCTGCAAGGCTTGATCAAACATGCACTGGCTGGACAGTACCCGACCGGCGGCGATCTCTTCGGCCGTTCTGTTTTGCACGATATGGACCGCGTGCCCTGCATCCAGCAGGCCGCAGGCGAGTTGCAGGCCGGACTGGCCGCCGCCGACAATGGTGAAACTGCGCTTCTTCGTCATTTCCATTCTCCCTGTTTTCTCAAGTTCCGCTGTGATGTTCCCTTTTATTGATCTCAACGCGGCTCAATCCATGAGGCGCGGTATCGCCGCTTCGTTGCGTTCCGGTCCCATGGCGGTGTAGCCACCATCGACGCGAATATCGGTGCCGGTAATGAAGCTCGCATTGTCGGAGAGGAGGAAGGCTACCGCTTCCGCCACTTCTTCCGGGCTGCCGGTGCGTCCCAGCAGATGGAAATCCTTGGCGACATGATCGGCCTTTTCACGAGTGTTCTTTGTCAGCTCGACCATCACATTGCTCCAGGTCCAGCCGGGAGACACGGCGTTGACGCGAATACCGTCTGGGGCCAAGTCCATCGCCTGGTTGCGGGTCAATTGAAGGATCGCGGCCTTGGAGACCGGATAGACCCAACGCCCCGTTTGCGCGACGCGCGACGAGATGGAGCCGAAATTGACGATGGCGCCCTTGTTCTTGGCAAGGTGCTTGTGGGCGGCCTGCATCAGCGCAATCGAGCCGACGACGTTGATATCGAATGCCTTCAGCCAGTCGGCGCGGGTGGTCTCGACGCCGTTGTCCAGATAGGTGCAGGCGACATTGACGAGGAAGTCTAGGCGTCCGGTGGCTTCCACGGTCTTCTCGACAAGCGCGCCGATATCGGCATCGCTGGTAATGTCGGTGCGGATGAAGTGGACCTTCTCGCCTGCGCGCTCCGCCGCGGCTTGGCCTGCCCCTTCGTTGATGTCGGCAATCACCACTGATAGCCCATAGCCGGAAAGCACCTTGGCAATGCCTTCGCCAATCAGTGTTGCGCCGCCGGAAATGATCGCAGTTTTCCCTTGAAGTCCGCGCATGGTCGTCTCCTTGCAAGTGTCAGCAGAAAGGGTGTGTGAATGTCAGGCCGCGGCCTGCGGCGGAGCCGCTGCCGTCAAAAACGCGCCGTTGCCGTAGATCAGCGGATTGTCGTCTTCCGGTGCGCAATGCGTTTTGGCGACGGTGCCGATCAGGATCAGATGCGTGCCGAATTCCTTGACCTCGGCAATCTCGCATTCGAAGGACACGCAGGTCTGGGACAGAACCGGAGCGCCGGTCATGATCCCTTTAATCCACTCGCCCGCAGCAAAGCGTTCCTCACGCACGAGGCCCGCCCGTCCGGCAAAGACTTCCGCCACTGGCTGCTGATCGAGGGACAGAACGTTGACGGCGAAGACGCCGCTTGCTTCCACCACGGCGGCAACCGAACTCGAGCGATTGACGCAGGCCAGAAGCGAAGGGGGCTCGGTCGATAGCGAACAGACGGCAGTGGCGGTGAGCCCACAGCGGTTACCCTCTGCATCCATGGAGGTGATGATGGTGACACCACCGGTCAGCTTACGCATGCCGGCGCGGAATTCCTCGCTGCTCATGTTTTTGTTCCCTTTGCGAATGGATTTCGCATTCGTTTTATGTTTAAACTTTCGATGATGTTCCGGCGAAGAGGTCCAATCGGCAATCCAGATTGCGCAGGGATTTATCCAGTTTCGGCAACAGGCGGTCTGAAACTTCACTTTTGTCATTCCGGCGAGTGACTGATGATCGATATCGGCAAGCGGCAGCCAGAAACCCGTCCTGTGGTGGACACCCACGACGTGGACGAGGCGCGAGAAGCGATCGGGCGGATCTTCTGCCCGCATTTTCTGCTGGCCGAAGGAACGTGGAAGAGCGATTTTCACGCGGTTCACGATGTGGTCGAGGAACCGGGTCACTCTATCAATGTCGTGTCCTATGGATCAGCGGTCGAGATCGATCCTGGTGAACTTTCGCGCTTCTTTCTTTTGCAGCTTCCAGTCAGGGGCAGTGCCGTTGTTCGGTGCGGAGACAAGGAAACCCAGGTTGCAGAGGGGCGCACTGCAACACTCTTGTCGCCAACGCTCTTTACCCGCATGCGCTGGGCGGAGGGATGCGAAAAATTGATCGTGCTCTTGGAGCGCGATCTCGTCGAAAGCCACTTCGAGACTCTGGCGCATGAGCGATGCGCCCGCATCGAGTTCGAACCAGCTATCGATTTGACCGGCGGTGTCGGTCAGGGGATATTTCAGCACAGCATGCTGATGTCGGGTGCCGCAAAGAACCTCGGCCATTTTCCCGAGGCCTATCGGATTATGCTCCGGGACGGGCTTGTCAATCTGCTGTTGAGCGGGTTGCGCCACAACGGCAGTGGCCTTCTTCAACGGTCGAACCAAGGCGCTGGGCCTGTGCCGGTTCAACGGGCCGAAGACTATATCAGGACGAATGCCGAGCGCTCGATCACAGCAGCCGATATTGCGGAGGCAGCCGGCGTTCCTCTGCGCACCCTTCAGGACAGCTATCGCAAAGCCAAAGGGCAGACATTGATGGAGGCGGTGCAGGATGCCCGGCTTGAGCTTCTGCGGCAAAGCCTGTTGAGGCCATCCGCCGATATCAGTGTTGCCGATGCCGTCTTTGCCTCCGGTCTCGGCCATCTCGGACGTGCCGCCATTGCCTATCGGGAACGATATGGCGAAACGCCTTCGCAAACGTTGCGACGGAGCAGGGGCTGGTCCTGACGTGGTCCGTCACGCGGATCCCTGTGGTCGATCAAAGATCTCTTCATGACGAAGCACATTGTAACGGCAGCGGAGCAAGTCTCATCCGCGCTGCCAGATCGAGTCAAAATACTTCAAGCCTAAATAAACTAAGGCGCTCTGATGAGTGGCCTTAGGCTATGGGGTTGGAAAGTTGCGTCTTGTCGATTTTTTGCGCAATAAATGTGCATCTGCATAAAGAGTTTCGTCCGTTCTCATGCAAAAATACGCAGTTTGCGCGCCAAATAACGAGGTTTGGTAGTTATTTTAGGTTTAAATCTTTCTCTGTTGACATCTGCCAAAAAGTGGAAATATGATTTTGCATATAAAGGCGCAATAGTCATAAGGGGAACCACCATGGCCGAACGGTCATTTGCGCGTGAGGTCGAAGATCTCAAGCTCGGTGAAGGCGAAATCTTCAGCGGCGAGGGGATTCTCGCCATTACCAAAGCGCTGCTGCAATCCGGCGTTTCCTATGTCGGCGGCTATCAGGGATCGCCAATCTCCCATCTCATGGATGTTCTGGCAGACGCCAAGGATGTGATGGAGGAACTGGGCGTTCACTTCGAATCCTCCGCTTCTGAGGCGGCCGCCGCCGCCATGCTCTCCGCATCCGTCATGTATCCTGTCCGTGGCGCCGTGACATGGAAGTCGACAGCCGGAACCAATGTCGCCTCGGACGCGCTGTCAAACCTCTCATCTGGTGGCGTGACAGGTGGCGCTCTCGTCATCATTGGTGAGGATTACGGCGAAGGCTCCTCGATCATGCAGGAGCGCAGCCATGCCTTTGCGATGAAATCGCAGATGTGGCTTTTGACACCGCGTCCAAATTTGACCTCGATCGTCGATGCGGTCGAAAAAGGCTTCGAGCTTTCCGAAGCCTCCAGCACGCCGGTCATGCTGCAGGTTGGCATCCGTAGCTGTCATGTTCACGGCCAGTTCGTTGCCAAGGACAACAAGCGCCCGGCCTACACGCTGAAACAGGCACTCGAAAATCCGGTGCGCGATCTTAATCGCATCGTTCTGCCGCCTGCGTCCTTCCAGCATGAAAAAGACAAGCTGGAGCGTCGTTGGCCAGCGGCAGTCGAGTTTGTGAAGACCAACAGGTTGAACGAATTCTTCGGTCCCTCCAAAGGCGAGGTTGGTCTCATCCTCCAGGGTGGCCTTTACAACAGCACCATGCGGGCGCTTCAGCATCTGGGTCTTGCCGATGTCTATGGCAACAGCCGCATTCCGCTCTACGTCATGAATGTTTCCTACCCGTTGATCGACGACGAAATCATCGCGTTTGCCGCCGGCAAGAAGGCGGTGCTGATGGTGGAAGAGGGCGCGCCGGAATATATCGAGCAGGCGCTCCACACATTGATGCGCCGCCGCGACATCCAGACGAAAGTGTCCGGCAAGGATCTGCTGCCCATGGGTGGCGAGTATACGACGCCGGTGCTGATCAAGGGTCTGAGCGGTTTTCTGGAGGTCAATGCGCCGCAGCTTCTCGGCAACCGACGGCCGGTTCCAGATCCTTCCGCCGTGTTGAGCGACCCGAAGGTGAAGGCGCTGGCCGAAGTCGTACCCGCGCGTCCGGCTGGTTTCTGCACCGGCTGTCCCGAGCGGCCTATCTTCGCTGCGATGAAACTGGTCGAAAAGGAACTGGGCCCCCATCACGTGTCTGCCGATATCGGCTGTCATCTCTTTTCCATCCTGCCGCCCTTCAACATTGGTGGCACCACGATGGGCTACGGCCTTGGTCCGGCCTCTGCCTCCGCCTTCAATGTGGAGGCCGACAAGCGTTCGATTGCGGTCATGGGCGATGGCGGCTTCTGGCACAATGGTCTTGCAACTTCCGTCGGTAACGCCGTCTTCAACAAGCAGGATGGCGTGACGATCATCGTCGATAATTACTATGCCTCCGCCACTGGCGGGCAGGATGTCCTGTCGTCACGCGCCGACAATCCCAACCGCAAGACCAATAATTCGATCGTCAAGGCGGTGAAGGGCATCGGCGCGACCTGGGTCAAGCAGATCGACCGCACATATGACGTGGCGAAGATGCGCGACACATTGAAAGAAGCGCTGACGACCGACGAGAAGGGTCCAAAGATCATTGTCGCTTCCTCGGAATGCATGCTGAACAAGCAGCGCCGCGTGAAGCCGCAATTCGCCAAGGCGGTCAAGGACGGCAAGCGTATGGTGAAGGAACGCTTCGGCGTGGATGAGGATGTCTGCACCGGCGATCACGCCTGCATCCGCCTGTCCGGTTGTCCGTCGCTTTCGGTCAAGCACACGGACGATCCGCTGAAGGACGATCCGGTCGCGGCGATCGATAACTCCTGCGTCGGTTGCGGCAATTGCGGTGAAGTCTCGGAAGCCGCCGTTCTCTGCCCGTCCTTCTATCGGGCCGACGTGATCCACAATCCGACGAAGACCGACAGGTTTCTCTATCGCTTGCGCTCCGCGGTCATTCAATGGCTGCAAAAGCGCAGGAACGCGTCGCGCGTTCTGTTTCCGGCCTAAGGAGGAGAGATGATCATGGATAGCTTGCAATCACAGTTTTCGTCCGTCCTTTCTGCTGACAAGCCCCTTTCGATTGCCATCCTTGCCATGGGTGGCCAGGGCGGCGGCGTTCTGGCGGACTGGATCATATCGCTAGCCGAAGGCCAGGGCTGGGTTGCCCAGACGACGTCTGTCCCCGGTGTCGCCCAGCGCACGGGCGCAACCATCTATTATCTCGAACTGCTGAAAGCACGCGAGGGTGAAAAGCCGATCCTCTCACTGATGCCGACACCCGGCGATGTCGATATCGTCATCGCCGCGGAATTGATGGAGGCCGGCCGCTCGGTCATTCGCGGCCTCGTCACGCCGGACAAGACGCTGCTGATCGCTTCCACTCATCGCTCTTATGCGGTTGGTGAAAAGGAAAAGCCGGGCGATGGCATCGGCAATCCAACCGTCGTGGTCGATGCGACCGATTTCGCCGCCAAGAAGACGATTGCTTTCGACATGGATACGCTCGCGGTCAAGAATGGAAGCGTGGTGTCCTCTGCACTTTTCGGTGCGCTGGCGGCCTCTAAAGCGCTGCCCTTCTCCAAGGATGTCTTTGAAGCAACGATCAAATCGGGCGGCAAGGGGATCGAGGCCAGCCTTCGCGCCTTCAACGCCGCTTACGAGCGGGCAACCAAGGGCGAGAATGACAAGCTTTCCGCCACGCCCGCCAAGAAGCTGGAAGAGCTACCCGCTTCCGTTGGGCATCCCGCACTGGATAAACTCATTGGCCGCATTCGCACGGAGTTTCCGAGAAATGCGCATTCCATGCTCTATGCCGGTGTGAAGAAGCTGACGGAGTTTCAGGATCCGGCCTACGCGGATGAGTATCTGAGCCTCGTTGCCTCGCTCCACAAGGCCGATGCTGCGAATGGCGGGGCGGGAAAGGACTATGCCTTCACGCTTCAGTCCGCAAAATATCTGGCTGTCGCCATGTCCTATGACGATGTCATTCGCGTCGCGGACCTGAAAACGCGCTCGGCCCGCTTCGAACGTGTACGCAAGGAAGTCGGCGTCAAGGGCGATCAATTGCTCTATACGACGGAATACATGCATCCGCGCATGGAGGAAGTCTGCGGTACGCTTCCACGCGGGCTCGGTCAGTGGATCGAGAACAGTCCAAAGCTGTTCGCCTTTCTGAACCGCCGGATCGATAAGGGCAGGCGGGTGAAAACCGGTACCCTTTTCTGGTTTCTCGGACTTTACGTTACATCCGCCCTGCGGCGCTTCCGCCGGGGCAGTCTGCGCCACCATATCGAAGTTGCCCATCGCGATGCCTGGGTAAGGAAAGCTGAAGAGGTCTTGGCCGCCAATTACGATCTCGCTGTGGAGGTCCTTGGTAACCGCCGTCTGGTGAAGGGTTACTCGGATACGCATTCGCGTGGCCTGTCCAAATTCGATCGCGTGATGTCGGCGCTGCCCCTGTTGCGAGATCGTGAGGATGGCGCTGCCTGGATGCGCCGTTTGCGTCAGGCGGCACTTCTGGATGAGCAGGGGATCGCGCTGGATGGTGCATTGAAGACCGTGGCGACGCTCTAAATGTCGGCTGCGAGATCACAACGATAAGAACGGCGGCGCCCTGAACGGGGAGGACCGTCCTCATCTCACCATTTCACTTCGTGTCGAATGTGCGGGGCTCAGTCTCGCACACAAGGGGGAACTTTGTCATGACGCAGTCAATCGAATTACCGTCTCATGCTGTAGCAAAACCTGCTGAAATCTCATCGCACAAAAGCCTCTTGGTGGTGGCGCTCTGCTGGTTCGCTATCTTCGCCGAAGGCTATGATGTCGGCGTTCTTGGCGCTATTCTGCCAGCCCTGGCGACGGACCCCGCCTGGAAACTGACGCCGCTCGAACTGGGCGCGATGGGAAGCTATACCGTGATCGGTATGCTGATTGGCGGCATCGTCATTGGAACGTTCAGCGAAATTTATGGCCGAAAGCCGCTCTTCATGGGTTGCCTCAGCCTGTTTGCCGCCTGCATGATCCTGACCTCTCTGGCGCCGACCCCGTTCTGGTTTGCGGTCAGCCGCTTCGTCGCCGGCCTTGGCCTTGGCGGCATCATTCCCGTCGCAGCGGCGCTTACCGTGGAGTACTCGCCGAAAAGCCGCAAAAGCTTCAATTACGGCCTGATGTATTCCGGCTACTCGCTCGGCATCCTCGCGGCAGCGCTTTTCAGCCGGGGCTTTCTGGCAGAGTATGGATGGCGGTTGATCGTGCTTTTTGGTGCCGCACCACTTCTCGTCGTGCCGGTTTTCTATTTCCTGCTGCCGGAATCGATTGAAAGCCTTGTCCTGCGCGGCAAGCAAAAGGAAGCGGCTGAAACGGCCAAGCGCATGGGTGTTGCCGTTCCGAAGACCGTCCAGAAAAATGCAAAAGGTCCGGGCTGGTCGGCTGTTTTGAAAACCATCTTCGCCCGCGACAAGGCGTTCGAGACAATATGCTTCTGGGTCGGTCTGTTTCTCGGTCTTCTTCTCGTTTACGGTCTTGCGCAGTGGCTGCCGCAGATCATGCGCAAGAATGGCTACGATCTGGGCGACAGCCTGCTGTTCCTCGCGGTCTTCAGCCTGTCCTCGGCCATTGGTGGTATCGTGCTCGGCACATGGGCCGACAGGTTCGGGATCAAGCGCACGGTTGCGCTCTCCTATCTGGTTGGCGCCATCGGCATCGCCGCACTCACCTTCAAGAGTTCCATTCTTCTGAACTATGTCTTCGTCGCCATCGCCGGTTTCGGCACGGTCTCAGCTTCGCTCATTCTCACCGGGTTTCTGGCGCAACGGCTTGATCCTACAATCCGTTCGGCGGGTACGGGTTTTGCGCTCAGTTTCTCCCGTATCGGCGCGCTGACAGGCCCGCTGCTCGGCGGCTTGATAGCCAGTACGAATCTTGCGCCGGAGTGGAACTTTTACATATTTGCGGCTGTAGCGGCCTTGGCGGCACTCGCGACTGTGTTAATACCGTCATCGACGAGAGCGTCGTAAGTCCGTTGGGGCATACGAAGGGTGTTTTGTATTTAGACCCTACGCGTCGTGCTGTCCGAAAATCGACTCGGATTTTCGGACCGATGCCGTGGTCGATATGAAGCGACGTTATTGCAGTGTTTCGAGTTTAAGGGAGGGACTTTTGAGACTAGGTGCACCGAAGGAAATCTATGAGAGCGAAGCGCGCGTTGCGATGACGCCGGAGAGCGCTCAGGCCTTGCAGAAATTGGGCTATGAATGCCTCATCGAAACCGGGGCTGGCAAATCTGCCGGTTTCTCCGACGAAGCCTATCGGGCAGCGGGCGTAACAGTGGTGGAGAGCGCGGATGCGCTTTACAGCGGTTCCGATATCATCGCCAAAGTCCGTCCACCGGAAGCCTCCGAGATCGATCGGCTTTCGCCAGACAAGACGCTGATTTCCTTCTTCTACCCGGCGCAGAACCAGGCTCTTCTGCAGCAGGCAAAGGACAAGGGTGCCGCCGTCATCGCCATGGATATGGTGCCGCGCATTTCCCGCGCCCAGAAGATGGATGCTTTGTCTTCCATGGCAAACATTGCCGGCTACCGTGCCGTGATCGAGGCGGGTAATAATTTCGGCCGCTTCTTTACAGGCCAGGTGACCGCTGCCGGTAAGGTGCCGCCTGCCAAGGTTCTGATCATCGGTGCGGGCGTTGCCGGTCTTGCGGCCATTGGCACTGCCACATCGCTTGGCGCGATCACCTATGCCTTCGATGTGCGCCCGGAAGTGGCAGAGCAGATCGAATCCATGGGCGCCGAATTCGTCTATCTCGATTTTGCCGAACAGCAGGACGGCGCTGCGACCGGCGGCTATGCCGCTCCGTCGTCGCCGGAATTCCGTGAAAAGCAACTGGAGAAATTCCGCGAGCTTGCGCCGCAGATCGACATCGTCATCACCACGGCGCTGATCCCGGGTCGCGATGCACCGAAGCTGTGGCTCGCCGATATGGTCGCGGCGATGAAGCCGGGCTCCGTCATCGTCGATCTTGCCGCGGAACGCGGCGGCAATTGCGATCTGACCGTTCCGGATCAGCGCATCGTTTCGGACAATGGCGTGATCGTCATCGGCTATACGGATTTCCCGAGCCGCATGGCGGCCCAGGCCTCCACGCTCTATGCCACCAACATCCGCCACATGATGGCCGATCTGACGCCGGGCAAGGATGGGCAGGTCGTGCACAATATGGAAGACGATGTCATTCGTGGTGCGACGGTTGCCTACAAGGGCGTGATTACCTATCCGCCACCGCCACCCAAGATCCAGGCTATTGCGGCGCAAAAGCCGAAGGAGAAAGCCAAGGAACTGACGCCTGCGGAAAGGCGAGCGCAGGAAATCAAGCTGTTCAAGACGCAGACCAAAAATCAGGTCGCTCTTCTGGCTGTGGGCACGGCACTGCTTCTTCTCGTCGGCACTTACGCGCCTGCGAGCTTCATGAGCCACTTCATCGTTTTCGTTCTGGCTTGCTTCATCGGCTTCCAGGTTATCTGGAATGTCAGCCACTCTCTCCACACGCCACTGATGGCCGTGACAAATGCCGTATCGGGCATCGTCATCCTGGGAGCGCTGCTGCAGATCGGTTCAAGCAACTGGCTCGTCGTCATTCTGGCGGCACTCTCGGTCCTGATCGCGACGATCAACATCGTGGGTGGCTTCCTCGTGACACGGCGCATGCTTGCCATGTTCCAGAAGTCTTGAGTCGGGGGAGGGGATAATCATGACACTTGGTATTGTTTCGGCGGCCTATGTTGCCGCAGCGGTTCTTTTCATCCTGTCGCTCGGTGGTCTCTCCGGTCAGGAAAGCGCCAAGCGCGCCGTTTGGTACGGCATCACAGGCATGGCACTCGCCATCGTCGCTACGGTTTTCGGGCCGGATGTCGGTCATTGGTTCATCGTGCTGGTGATGCTGGCAGGCGGGGCGGTTCTCGGCCATTTCGTGGCAAGCCGCGTGCAGATGACGGAAATGCCGCAGCTCGTGGCAGCCCTGCATTCCTTCGTCGGCCTCGCAGCCGTCTTCATCGGCTTCAACGCCCATATCGAAGAAGCGCATGTCGCTTCTCTCGATGAGGCGGCGCGCTCGGCGCTGACCGGGTTCGCCGCACTTCTGGTGCACAAGACGCCGGTGGAACTGGCAATCATGAAGGTCGAGGTATTTTTCGGCGTCTTCATCGGTGCCGTGACCTTTACCGGCTCGGTCGTCGCCTTCGGCAAGCTGGCCGGCAAGGTTGATGGCAAGGCAAAGAAGCTTCCGGGCGGCCACCTGCTGAATGCCGGGGCCGCAGCACTCTCGATCCTTTTGCTCATCCTGTATTGCAATGGTGCAGGCGCATGGACGCTGGTGCTGATGACGCTGCTGGCCTTCTTCATCGGCTATCACCTGATCATGGGCATTGGCGGCGCCGATATGCCGGTGGTGGTCTCGATGCTCAACAGCTATTCCGGCTGGGCGGCCGCGGCGATTGGTTTTACGCTGGGCAATGATCTGTTGATCGTCACCGGCGCGCTGGTTGGCTCGTCGGGTGCGATCCTCTCCTACATCATGTGCAAGGCGATGAACCGCTCCTTCATTTCTGTCATCCTCGGCGGCTTTGGCGGCACGGCCGGCCCGGCAATGGAAATCAGCGGCGAACAGGTGGCGATCGATGCCGAAGGCGTTGCTGCAGCTCTCAACGAAGCCGACAGCGTCGTCATCGTGCCGGGCTATGGCATGGCGGTGGCGCAGGCCCAGGCCGCGGTCTCGGAACTGACGCGAAAGCTGCGCGCAGCCGGCAAGACCGTGCGTTTCGCCATCCATCCGGTGGCAGGCCGTCTGCCCGGCCATATGAACGTGCTTCTGGCAGAAGCCAAGGTGCCTTACGATATCGTCCTGGAAATGGACGAGATCAACGATGATTTCCCCAGCACCGATGTCGTCATCGTCATCGGCTCCAACGACATCGTCAACCCTGCGGCACAGGAGGACCCGAACTCCCCGATCGCCGGCATGCCAGTGCTGGAAGTGTGGAAGGCAAAGCAGGTCTTCGTCTCCAAGCGCGGCCAGGGCACAGGCTATTCCGGCATCGAGAACCCGCTGTTCTTCAAGGAGAATACCCGGATGTTTTACGGTGACGCGAAGCAGAGCGTCAGCGCACTGGTGCCGCTGCTTTCATAATGTAAAAAGCGGTGAGGCCTCGTCATTTCAAGACAGAGGCCTCACCACCGGTGCCCGTTGTTGTCGCCTAACGCCAGAGTTCGACCAAGCCGCCGGATGTTTTCAGGACCGGATCGGTTTCGGGAATAGGAAGAGATTTGATCAGCGCCAGCATCTCATTGCTCGGCGCATCGCGCTGAATGTCTGCCTTCTGCCCGGCAGGATAAGCGCCAACCACCTGAAAATCGCCTGAGCTTTCCACCCGCTTATGGCCCGTTCCCGCAGGCAGAAGCAGGCAGTCGCCCTGGCTCACATCCAGTATCTTTCCCTCCGGTCCGCCGATCTGCAGCTTTGCCTGGCCCCGTCCCACACCCAGCACTTCATGTGCACCGCTATGATAGTGATGATAGGCGAAGACCCCGTTTCGCCAGATACCGGTCCAGCCATTGTCGTCAAACATCTCCTCAAAAGCCGATGAGTCCATATCGGCCCGGATCTGGCTATAGAGGAGAACGGGCAAGGTTGGATGATTGGGAACCCAGTCGCTTGCTGCCAGGGTAAAGTGGTCTATCTTCATCTGCTCATCCTCAACCAAGTTAGCGGTGTCGATTAAACACCGATAGCGGCTTAGGGTTCAGTGCAGACAACCAGGGAAAGAGGTCTCTACCCGATCCTGTGAAGGAAACTTCAGATATCGTGACGACGGATATTGCGCAGGATCTTGTGCAGGGTCGTCACGAAGGCGCGATATTCCTCGTCGTCGATGTCTTTGAACATCCGGCACATGTCGTTGTACATGATCGGCCAGACATCCTCGAACACGGCGCGGCCTTCATCGGTGATCGTCACGTCGCGCACCCGCATGTCGTCGGCACGCGGAACACGGCGCACGAGACCTTGTTCCTCAAGTGAATCCAGCGTGCGGCTCATGGTGGATTGCTCGGTGACGGCAAAGACCGAGAGTTCGTTGATGGTGAGCGACGAGGAGACGTTGAGCACGGCCAGCGCGCGCATCTTCACGGTGGTGACGTCGCGCGCCTTCAGATCTTCGGCGAGGTTCGCATTCCACCGCGCCATGATGCGGTTCATGATATAGGGCGCAAAATTGTTGAGCCCGATCTCGCCGAGGCTGGGAATGCGTTTGGTCTGGTCGTCGGGATTTCCGAGGAACTCGACGGAAAAGCCGTTATCCATGAGCTTTGATCCCTTTATCAACGCAAAGACGAGGCGAGCAGGAAACCGGAGCCACCTGCAAGACCCGGGCCTGGATGCGTGGACGCTCCGATATGATAGAGCCCCGCAACATGGGTCTTGTGGTTAACCGAGCTTTTGAACGGACGCCAGAGAAAGAATTGGTCGAGACCGCAGAAACCGCCATAAGGATCGCCACCAACGAGGTTCATGTTCATCGCTTCCAGGTCTGATGGGGCATACGCCCGACGCTTCAGCACGATCTCGTCGAAATTCTCGATCTGCGCGCGCAGCATCGCCTCGATGCGGTCGGCAAAGGCCTCTCGCAGCGGCTCCGTCCAGCGTCCGTCAGCGGGGCAGGCCAATTCACTCGCCGCATCGCCCTTGATGTGACGCGGCGTATCCGGCACTTGCAGCCATAAAATGGCGGCGCCATCCGGCGCGCGGCTGGGATCGAGCGATGTCGGCTGACCGACGCAGACCGTCGGCTCTGCAGGCAGAAGCCCACGTTCGGCCTCGTTGGCGGAGCAGGACACGCCGTCGAGACCGGGTGTGAGATGCAACAGCGCCACCTTGCTCAGTTCTTCCCCGGCGCGCCAGCGGGGCGCTGCCTGCAGCGCATAATGGATCTGCATATTGCCTTTGCCATATCGATAGCTGGCAAGTCCTTCCTGCACCGGCTGCGGCAGGCTGGTAGACGACGCGCTGAGCAGGCGCTCGTAAAGCTGGTGTGGTGTGACCGATGCAATGACGCCCTGGGCTGCCCGCAATTGTTTCCCATCGGCAAGCGTGACGCCGGCTGCCTTGCCTGAGGAATTGACATCGATCCGGTTCACATCGGCGTTGCGCATGATGCTGCCACCCTGATCTGTGATCAGCCGCTCGAAGGCTATGAGCAGATTATCCGCCCCACCTTTGACGATGGGGCAACCGGCCGCCTCAATGGCAAAGCCGATGACGCGGGTCATCTCGGCAGAATAGGCGCTTTCCGGCCCGAGGCCGCAATGCAGCGCCCAGGGGGCGAACAGCCCGCGCAGTTCTTCCGAGCGATAGGTGGTCTCCAAGTAGCCGCGTGCGGGCGCCAAGGCCTCGCCGAAAAACGCGGTCAGCCCCTTCAGGCCACGTTTCCACACCTCGCGACCGAGCAGCTTGGCAGTTGCCGTGGACCAGAGATTGCCGCCGAGCAGGCCGAAGACGAAACCGGCATTGCCGCCGAAGCGTGCCATCTCCCGGTCGAATGCCTTGCCGTCTCCCTCGGCGATCGCGTCAAAATGGGTGATGTTGCGGGCGCGATCCATGGAGAGGATGGCATGGGTGCCATCTGGTCGCAGCACACCGGTCGGCGTTGCCGTATGGCAGAATTCCAACCCTCTCGCCTCCAGATCCTTGCCGAGAGCGGCAAAGGCCGGTGAGGTGAGGAACAGAACCATGGTCGTCGCCATGACATCGTGACTGAAGCCTGGAAGAGTGATCTCTTCGGTCCGAAGGCAGCCGCCGATGCGATCGTTTCTCTCGAGCAGCAAGACGCGTTTGCCTTTCTTACCGAGGAGAGCCGCAGCCACCAACGCATTGATGCCGCTTCCGACGATGATGTAATCAGGATCAGCCATGGGAAACTCCGGGAGAAGCGAAGCGCATCTTCATGATGGGGCGATACGGAGGCGTGAGCCACGTCTCCGACCGCCAGATAAAGCCGTGACAGGCTGGTTTAGACGACGAGCGCCAGCGCCCGTACCGGTGAACCGGTTCCCTTGACCAGCTTCAGCGGTGCCGCAATCAGGATCGCGCCTTTGGGTGGCAGCTGATCGAGATGGCAGAGGCTGGCAAGACCGTATTTGTTGGCCTTGTGCATCAGATTATGAGCAGGGAAGGGCGGGTTCATGCCGCCAGCGGAGCCTGCATCCGTGCCGATGGTTTCCTGACCCCAGCCGATGATGCCTTTGGAGAGTAGATATTCGATAGCTTCGGCGGTTGGGCCTGGGGAATGCGGGCCGTTCTCATCGGCGTTCAGGAAGGTTTCCGTCGAGCCGTTGCGCTTGTACCAGTCGGTTCGCAGCAGCACCCAGGTGCCGGGCTCGATTGCGCCATGCTGGGCTTCCCATTCCTGAATGCTTTCGACAGTCAGCAGATAATCCGGGTTTTCAGCCGCTTCCTTTGAGCGGTCGATGACGTTGACCGGCGCGACGAAGTTCTGCGGCGGAATGGTGTCGGTCGTGTTTTCGGCATTGTCCTTGCCGGTAATCCAGTGGCACGGCGCATCGAAATGGGTGCCGGTATGTTCGCCAAGCTCCAGCCAGTTCCAGGCCCAGAACGGACCGTCCTGATCATAGGCGGAAATGGTGTGGACTTTGACGTTGGGCGTGTTCTTGCCAAACTGTGGCGGCAGGTAAAGAACCGGCGTGTCCGGCCCAAGCGGCGCGGTCAGGTCCACCACCTTCACCTTGCCGGAAAGCAACCCGCTGGCAAGCCCTGCAATCGTCGAAGCGTCGGTCATTCAAGTTCCCCTTATTTTGAACCGTCTGTTCCTGCTTCGTCAGCGCTGCTGGAAGAAGCAGATGCGATAATGGGAAAAACCTATGACCAAAAATATGGATATGCAAGAATTTTGTTTAAGCTTAAATTGTTTTTCGGATAGAGCTCGAATGGCTGTGCTTCGCACTCAGATCAAGCGCTATGAAGGACATAGCAGTGGTTGCGGATCGCACGAGATGAAGTCTCGCAGCTCTCGAGATATTTTCAAATCTGTGTATGCATATTTCAGCGGCAGTGACGATCAAGGATCGAGGCCAACTTGAGAACCCTCAAGCCGGGGCAAACGCCCGCCTGCCGCGCCGGAAACATTGCTTGAAGCTTTGAGAATGTTGACCCTGCGCGGCGAATGGTGTTTGAGACTACTAATAAGAGCATGGCGCGTGAAAATCAGGCAAGGGTTTTGCCGTTTTGACATGCGTTAAAACAAGAAACTTGAAGGGCGTGATCCGAACTTCAGAGATCACGGCACATTTCAAGACAAGGGATGGGTTATGTCGGCTATCGATCTAGAAGCGATCATCAGCGGTACACAAGATGGCAAGAAGCAGGAGTTGCGCCTGTGGCTGCGTCTGCTGTCCACGACCAAACTCATCTCCCAGGAAATCCGCCGCCGCCTGCGCCGCGAATTCGGCGCCACGCTGCCGCAGTTCGATCTCCTTTCGCAGCTCTACCGCGAAACCGACGGCCTGCGGCTTGGCGAACTCTCCAAGCGAACCATGGTCACCAACGGCAATATCACCGGCCTGGTCGAGCGCCTGGAAGCCGATGGCCTCGTCATCCGCGAACGCCTCCCCGACGACCGCCGCGTCATCGTCGCCTATCTCACCGACAAGGGCCGCACCACCTTCGACGCCATGGCAAAGGCCCATGACGGCTGGCTGAAAGACATGATGGCTGATGTCGATCCCATCGTGATTTCGGGTCTGATCACGCATGTGGGACAGGTGAAGCAGTCAACGCGTAATCATCTTTCGGGGGATGATGGGGACGAGGAGTAAGGTTCGGCACCTGTAAGATATCGTGACAGCGTCCATATCCTGAACGCCAGACATGGTCCACGCGACTTACGGACTAATCCAGGCACACCACTTGTTTTTCATGACTCGCTTACGGCCGTTCCCCTGCGGCCTTTTTGCGGGGCGGCCTTGCCCTCTACAGCCTGAAGGGCTTCGTCGGCGGCCTACGCGCCTCCTCTCGCGCTATACGGAGTCTTTCGTCCAACTCAGATTGCGCAGCAGGCGTGCTTTCTGAATATGTTCCCTGCGCTCGCTTCCCGTTTGGAAGCAAGCTTACCGTGTCGAGCAAGTTAATCACGAAGACTATCGCTGCGCAGAGGAGAACTATGCAGACGAATCCCAGCCGTCCTCTCATTCTGCCTTTAAGCATGGTCTCCCGCCTTCAAGCCCGATAGAGTTTAAAGCGTCTTGGGTCCGGCAGCGAAGCGGTGGTTTCCATTCGATGTCAGCTTTAGATGCTCCAGCCGGCTAGCGGGTCTCGAAAGTCCTTTGAAACCCGCGCCGTATATGGAGAAGCAGAGAATTACTGCGGCTTCTTCTGCTTGCTGGCCTCTACGGCCTTTGCGCCCAAAGTAGGAGCAGCAGGCGGTGGTGCCTTGTCCTTCTTCGGTTTGCGGATTTCCTTGTTGCTTCTCACTTGACCCTTAGCCATGGGAATCTCCTCTTCAGAAGAGGAAGTAGTCGCTGTTTGCGGGGGAATAGCAAGAGAAATCGCAACGGTCCTCTGAGTGAAATGCAGACCGAGCCGAAACCGTTGATTCTGGTGAGATTTTATCAAGTGCTGGAAAATTTGGTGGAGCTAAGCGGGATCGAACCGCTGACCTCTTGCATGCCATGCAAGCGCTCTCCCAGCTGAGCTATAGCCCCATAAGGGTTCCGGTATGTTTGATCCGGTTCCGGGAACCGAAGCGGTTGTTTCCGTTCGGTGGCGGCTTGATACTTCTCATGAATGAAGATGGCAAGCCGAAAAATTCGCCCGGCGACATTTTTTTGTGGCCGGGCGAAAAAACTTTGAAAAATCAGGACTCTTCGTCGTCACCACCGACGCCGATGATGCCGGTCATGTCGTCGTCATCGTCATCTTCGTCGGCTTCGAGGAAGGTGTCGTCGTCATCGTCCAGTTCGACATCGTCATCGCCGATATCATCAGGAACTTCGTCGTTGGTGTTGTCGCCATCGGCGTCTTCCAGCGAAACGAGTTCGACGTCCGTGCTTTCGGTATCGACTTCCTGCACGTCCTCTTCTTCGGCCTGTTCCATCTTGGCCTGCGCCGTCGTTTCCTCGAAGAAGGAAAGCGGCCAGGACTTGCCGGTATAAGGGGAGACCACGGGATCGCGGTTCAGGTCGTAGAATTTCTTGCCGGTATCCGGGTCGGTGCGCTTGGTTCCAAGTTCCGCTTTTGCCACTGTCAAAGCCTCGAATTTTTGAATGAGTTCGGTCTTAACGCCGTGAATTCGGCAGTAGACGGTAAATTTATAGCCGGTCCCCTTAATCCCTGCGGTCTTGCCTGTCAAAGATAAACTGCATGGGATTGCGGGGGTGGAAGTTTTCCGCCGCTCGCGGGGTGAATACCCGCATTCTTTATGATAAAGCCCGCAGCCGAGGCAAACGTCCATTCGAGATTTTATCCCCATGACTTTTATTATCGCCATCGATGGCCCGGCGGCCGCAGGCAAGGGTACGCTTTCGCGCAAGATCGCCGAGGTTTACGGCTTTCATCACCTCGATACCGGCCTGACCTATCGCGCCACCGCCAAGGCACTTCTTGATGCGGGCAAGACCCTGGATGATGAGGCGATTGCGGAAGCGACCGCGCTTCATCTGGATCTCGCCGGACTGGATCGCTCGGTTCTTTCGCGACATGAGGTGGGTGAGGCGGCCTCGAAGATCGCGGTGATGCCTGCCGTGCGGCGCGCTCTGGTAACGGCGCAGCGCGCCTTTTCGATGCGCGAGCCCGGCACGGTTCTGGATGGGCGCGATATCGGCACCGTCGTTTGCCCGGAGGCACCGGTGAAGCTTTACGTCACGGCCTCGCCGGAGATCCGCGCGAGACGGCGTTATGACGAGATTGTCGAGGGCGGCGGTACTGCCGATTACGAAGCGATTTTCGCAGATGTGAAGAAGCGTGACGAGCGGGATATGGGCAGGACTGATAGTCCTTTGAAACCAGCCGAAGACGCGCACTTGCTTGATACGTCGGAAATGAGTATAGAGGCGGCGTTTCAAGCGGCAAAAGTCATTATCGATGCCGCGATGAAGAAATGAGAATTGCACGGGAACCGGCAGGTCCGATTTCCGTTCTGGACTATCCCGAAAGCATGCCCTGCGCCGGAAAGCCTTGCACGACAAGGCGGGCATGGATTTCGGGAATGATCAACGCAAACCCCCGGCGCTTGTGTGTCCTTGAATAGATGGACACTTCAGGAGATTTAATGTCTGTAGCTACCCCCACGCGCGACGATTTCGCAGCCCTGCTCGAAGAGTCCTTTGCTTCCAACGATCTGGCCGAAGGCTACGTTGCCAAGGGCATCGTAACGGCCATCGAAAAGGATGTCGCGATCGTTGACGTTGGCCTCAAGGTCGAAGGCCGCGTTCCGCTCAAGGAATTCGGTGCCAAGTCCAAGGACGGCACGCTGAAAGTCGGCGACGAAGTCGAAGTTTATGTCGAGCGCATCGAAAACGCTCTGGGCGAAGCCGTTCTGTCGCGCGAGAAGGCTCGCCGCGAAGAGAGCTGGGTCAAGCTCGAAGCCAAGTTCGAAGCTGGCGAGCGCGTTGAAGGCGTTATCTTCAACCAGGTCAAGGGCGGCTTCACGGTCGATCTCGACGGCGCTGTTGCCTTCCTTCCGCGTTCGCAGGTCGACATCCGTCCGATCCGCGACGTCACGCCTCTGATGCACAACCCGCAGCCCTTCGAAATCCTCAAGATGGACAAGCGTCGCGGCAACATCGTCGTTTCGCGTCGTACGGTTCTCGAAGAGTCCCGTGCCGAGCAGCGTTCTGAAATCGTTCAGAACCTCGAAGAAGGTCAGGTTGTTGACGGCGTCGTCAAGAACATCACCGATTACGGTGCGTTCGTTGACCTCGGCGGCATCGACGGCCTGCTGCACGTCACCGACATGGCATGGCGCCGCGTCAACCATCCTTCGGAAATCCTCAACATTGGCCAGCAGGTCAAGGTTCAGATCATCCGCATCAACCAGGAAACCCACCGTATCTCGCTCGGCATGAAGCAGCTCGAGTCCGATCCGTGGGATGGCATCTCCGCCAAGTACCCGGTTGGCAAGAAGATCTCCGGTACGGTCACGAACATCACCGACTACGGTGCATTCGTCGAGCTGGAGCCGGGCATCGAAGGCCTGATCCACATTTCCGAAATGTCCTGGACCAAGAAGAACGTACATCCCGGCAAGATCCTGTCCACGAGCCAGGAAGTCGACGTTGTCGTTCTCGAAGTCGATCCGTCCAAGCGCCGTATCTCGCTCGGCCTCAAGCAGACGCTGGAAAACCCATGGCAGGCATTTGCCTACAGCCATCCGGCCGGCACTGAAGTTGAAGGCGAAGTCAAGAACAAGACCGAATTCGGCCTGTTCATTGGCCTCGAAGGCGATGTCGACGGCATGGTTCACCTGTCGGATCTCGACTGGAACCGTCCGGGCGAGCAGGTCATCGAAGAGTTCAACAAGGGCGACGTCGTCAAGGCTGTCGTTCTGGACGTTGACGTCGAGAAGGAGCGTATCTCTCTCGGTATCAAGCAGCTCGGCAAGGATTCCGTCGGCGAAGCTGCAACGTCTGGCGAACTGCGCAAGAACGCTGTCGTTTCCGCTGAAGTCATCGGCGTCAACGAAGGCGGCATCGAAGTGAAGCTCGTCAACCACGAAGACATCACTTCCTTCATCCGCCGCAACGACCTGGCACGCGATCGTGACGATCAGCGTCCTGAGCGTTTCTCGGTTGGTCAGGTTCTCGACGCCCGCGTCGTCAACTTCTCCAAGAAGGATCGCAAGGTCATGCTTTCGATCAAGGCTCTGGAAATCGCAGAAGAGAAGGAAGCCGTCGCTCAGTTCGGTTCGTCCGACTCCGGCGCTTCGCTCGGCGATATCCTTGGCGCGGCTCTGAAGAACCGCGGCGAGTAATCGTCAGCCTCTAAAGCTTAAAAGAACCCGCTGGAGCGATCCGGCGGGTTTTTTGTTGCGGTTCTTTCAGGCGAGAGGACAAGGCACGATCAATGCAATGCCTGCCAGCAGATCAGGCGAAGTTGCCCATGCGCAGATAGTAGGATTCGGCGTCGCCCACTCGGCCATCTTCTCGCGCGCCATCCGAGACCGAATGATCGACCGGCTCATCATTGGCGGCCACACGCTCTTCCTGGCCGGATAGATCGTCTGGATTGTCACGGCTCGCATCGTTCTGGTCGGCCTGGCCATGCCCGGCCTCTTCGCCAGCTTCGCCTTCGCTTCCCCCGTCAGAGGAGGGCCAGCGACCGCGCGGCGGTGCATCCTCATCACGTCTCTGCTCTTCAATCGGATAGTTGACGAACGGGAGCGGTGTGCCCGGCTTTATCGCCAGCGAGGCGACGGCGGATTGAAGCGCCGCTTGCTCGAAGACAATGGTCTTTCCGTCGGCAGCGGCCAAGGCGCGTGCGGCTGCTTGCGCTTCCGGGCGCACAATCCCGTTTGGCGTCTCTTCATTTGGTGACCCGGCGGAATCGTCCTGCGTCTGACCGGATGTTGTGGCCTGCTGCTTTTTTGTGGCCTCGGCATCGGAGGCTTCTTCGTGCGGTGGGACTGGCAGAGCGGACAATGTGCCCGCGAGCGGATCGGCACGCTCAGGCACTCTACCCAAGAGGGCTGCCAATAGCAGTTTTTCCATCTCCTGTGGGCTCGCACCATGAAGCTGCGCCGCAATCGTTGACGCATCCGCTTTCGAGAACGGAGCAAGAGCAGCGTCATCCATTGCATCATTTGACATCATCATCGGTAGCTCTGCGTTTGATAGAGGAGCGATGGATGATCCGGTGTTGCTGGACAAAGCGGCCTGCGCTTGGGTTGCGGGCGGCGAAGCTTGGGGTGCACCAGGGGCTGCGGGAATGGAGGCTGTGGCTGGCGTGGTATCTTGGGGACGGAGCGGTGTCTGCGCCGTCATTCTTGCTGACGCCTCTGTTGAGGTTTGAGCCGCGGTGGACGCCGGAGAGGACGTATCGTCGATGAGCTCCCCTGTCGGCGCCGGAGTGGTGGGCAAAGGTTTGCCTGGTGGAGAGACGCTTTGGTCCGCTGTGAGCGGCGCTCGGGAGACCTGAAAGGCGGGTGGTGGTGCCTTGCTCGGCAGAAGAGTAAGGGCAGGGCTGTCCGGCAGGAGATCCTGAAGATAGGGCGGCAGTGTCACCTTCACGCCATCTTTCGATTGCCCGACACGTGCAAGCTCCAGCATCACGGCCAGCCTTGCGGCGTTGGGTCCCGCGTTGTTTTTCAGAATGTCCAGCATGAGTGCAATCGTCATGCCCTTCAGCAACTTTCCGAGTTGCTGTTCCAGTGCAGCTTTCTGCGCCAATGGGAGAGATTGAAGCGCCGAGGTAAGACGGGTCACATAGGCTTCTGCATCTCCCCCTTCCAAACGCTCCATTCCCAGAAGCGAGCCCAGCACCTCTGTCAGCACAGTCCCAGTGCGATGAAGCTCGGCTTCACCTGAGACAGCGCGTGCGGCGACGACCGGGGAGTTGGGCGAGGTATCCGAGATGGCCTGCGGGGCGGTTCGCTGACTGACCGGTGAACTGACCGAATCCTGCTTCTGCCCCGCAGTCTGCGAGGAAAGCTCTCCTGCTGTGACGGCACTGACGGGCGGCAACATGGCGCGCTCTTCCTTCGGTCCGAAGCGCGTTGATCCGCTGTCATCGCGTCGCAGCTTTGATGCTCAGGGATGCGCTCGAGCCTGTGCTCGTCATCCGCACCACCAGGGGATGATGTCCGGAGCCCGTCTATCGAAGGGAACGGAGGAATCATGAGAGCAATCATGACCGCAAATTATTAATCGACCGCTAACCATAAGTGCGTCCTAATCAAAGCACTCACTGTCGATACGAGTGATCCTCAACTGTGGGCGAAGATGTCGGTATCGTCCCAGCCGAGAAGATCGAGCTTTGCGCGCGTGGGCAGGAAGGCGAAGCAGGCGGTTGCGTGGTCATAGCGGCCGTCACGGATCAGCCGGTAGGTCAGCTTATCGCGCAGGGCATGCAGGTGAAGAACATCGGATGCGGCATATTCGAGCTGCGCCGGGGAGAGCGTTTCGGCTGCCCAGTCGGAGGACTGCTGTGCCTTGGAGATGTCGATCTCCAGCATCTCTTTCAGATTGTCCTTTAGTCCGTGCCGATCCGTATAGGTGCGGCAGAGTCTCGAAGCGATCTTGGTGCAGAAGACCGGAGTTGTCGTCACGCCGAAGGTGTGGAACAGCACGGCGATATCGAAGCGGCCGTAATGGAATATTTTCTCGCGGCTTGGATCTTCCAGCATGGCGACGAGGTTTGGCGCTTCCTTCTGACCCGCGGCAATGCGCACCACGTCGGCCGTACCATCGCCAGGGGAGAGCTGGACGACGCAGAGGCGATCGCGACGCGGCACCAGACCCAGCGTTTCCGTATCGACAGCGATAGCACCCGTATAGCGGGCGGCATCGCTCGCAGAAATATCGCCCTCATGATAACGGATTTTGGCAGCCATTTGGTACTCCGGTGACGCGTCTTACAGTTCCGGCTATAGCGCAAAGCGCTGGCGGGCGATACCGCTTTTGGGTCCGGCGGTCTTGCCTCTTTGATGAGAGCCGGTTTAGGTTGCCCTTTCACATCCTTCCAGAGACGAAATTTCCCATATCCATGACCAAGAAAATCTACCTCGCCGGACCTGAGGTCTTTCTCTCCAACGCGCGCGACATGTTGGATGCCAAGGCAAAGCTTGCCCGTGAAGCCGGGTTCACGCCCCTGTCTCCCGGCGATCTGGAGATCCCGCCAGCCGAGACCAAAACCGGCCACGGCTGCAACATCAATGCCATCGACGAGCATATGATGCTCAAGGCAGACGCCATCATTGCCAACCTGACGCCCTTCCGGGGGATCGCCGCCGATGTCGGCACGAGCTTCGAGCTCGGCTTCATGTGCGCGCTCGGGAAGCCGGTGTTCGCCTATACCAATATGGCGAAGAACCATTTTACCCGCATCCACGATCATTACGATGGCGATGTCTCGTTGGGCGATGATGGGCGTTACAGAGGACCCGACGGGCTTTCAGTCGAGAACTTCGACATGGTGGACAACCTCATGCTTCACGGCAGTATCCTGCGTCGCGGCGGCGCCGTTGTCGTCGGCGACGCGACGCCTGGGGAACTCTACACCGATCTTACAGCATTCAAAGAGTGCCTGAAGCTCGCTGCGGCAAAGCTTCTTTAAAACAGCACCATGACTCGGAGAGCAGATATGACAGCTACGATTCTCATCACTGGAGCGACCTCCGGCTTCGGCCTTTCCACCGCCCGCCTCTTTGCAAGCCATGGCTGGAAGGTCATTGGCACGGGCCGCCGGGCTGAGCGCCTGCAATCTTTGAAAGATGAACTTGGATCGTCCTTCCACGGTTTGGCTTTCGACATCACGGATCAGGAGGCAATGCAATCGGCTTTTGCCGACCTGCCCCCGGAGTTTTCCGCAATCGACGTCCTCGTCAACAATGCCGGTCTGGCGCTTGGAACGGCACCTGCGCCGCAAGTGCCGCTTCAGGATTGGCACACGATGGTCAACACCAATATCACAGGCCTGTTGAACATCACCCACCACCTGCTGCCAACCCTGATCGAGCGCAGGGGCATCGTCGTCAACCTCTCGTCGGTCGCCGCGAGCTGGCCCTATGCCGGTGGCAATGTCTATGCTGGCACCAAGGCATTCCTGCGCCAGTTTTCCCTCGGTCTCCGTTCCGACCTGCATGGCAAGGGTGTGCGTGTTACATCCATCGAGCCTGGTATGTGCGAAACCGAGTTCACGCTGGTGCGCACCGGCGGCAACCAGCAGGCGTCCGACACGCTGTATAAGGGCGTCAACCCGCTCCTGCCGGAGGATATCGCCAATACCATTCACTGGGTGGTCTCCCAGCCGAAGCACGTCAACATCAACGCCATCGAGTTGATGCCGGTGAACCAATCCTTTGCAGGCTTCCAGGTCCATCGAGACGCGCAGTGATCAAAAAAACGTCATATTAATAGCAGTTATGCAATTCACGCATTGCTGCCCTGCGAGGGCCGCGCTTTTCAGGCCGGGATGACCAGAGTATATATTGATCATCGAAACGACGCACTCCTCCTCCCAGCGTCGCTCGATGTGGATTGGCGATACTCCTCCTCCCAATTGCCAATCAAGTTCAAAGCCTGCCGCACCTCCTCCCGCGGCAGGCTTTTTCTTTTCTGGATACCTCTCCTACATTTTGCTTTGCCTGCGGCGCGCGCGTGCGATCAAGGTTTCGCAAGAGATGGGTGCCGCATCGCGCGCCCAAAGCTTCCCCACCTCGTTGCCTATCGAAAATGTCACTCGGCTGAGGTTTTCAGGCAACCGTCGATGATGGTGCGGATTTCCGCGCGGCAGGAACCGCAATTGGTCCCGGCGTTGACGCGCGCCCCTACCGCCTCAACCGTGTGGCAACCCTCGCGGATCGCGCTGGTGATCTGGTTGATGCCCACATTGAAGCAGGAGCAGACGGTGGCACCGGGATCGGGTCGTCCGGCACCGGGCCTGCCAGCGACAAGCGCGAACCGGTTGCCCATATCCTCATGCCGCTCGTTCAACTGCGTGACAGCCCAGTTTCGCGCAACCGCGACCGGTTCGGCCGCGATGAAAAGCGCCGCCAGCAATTTGTCGCCATCGAAAAAGACCAGCCGAATGTCGCCGGTTCGATTGTCGGCATACCCAAGCGGCTCGATATGGGCATCGATCCCGAAGATGTCTCTGCTCCAGGAAATCCAGTCTTGCGGCATCGTGTCGAAGGCAAGCTCCAGACGATAACCGCCTTCGGCCTTGGCGAGAGCCCAATAGGCGCAATCCGGCTTTCGGGGAGCCATGGCACTCACCGCAAAGGCGTATGCCTTTGCAGGAAAGCGTCGGGCCGCAGCGGCGACGTTTTTCGATGCTGGTTGACCGGAATATGGATCGGTGGATGGCGGCACCAGCCTGTCGATCCGGGCATTGGCGGCGAACTGGTCGTTCCAATGCATCGGTACGAAGAGGCTGCCGCGTGCCTGCCTGTCGGTGACGAGTGCGCGCAGGACCACCGCGCCGAGCGGGCTTTCAACCTGCACCAGATCGGCGCTCGCAATTCCAGCTGCCATGGCATCGCGTGGATGAAGCTCGACGAAGGGCTCCGCGAGATGCGAAGACAGGCGGGCGCTTTTTGCCTGTGCGTGTCATGGTGTGCCACTGGTCGCGAATTCGCCCGGTGTTCAAGGTCAGCGGGTAGTCGGCGGTGGTGCGGTTGGTCTGCGGCAGAGCCGTCGGGACGAAGCGTGCCTTTCCATCCACATGGAAAAATTTGCCATCAGAGAAGAAGCGCGTCGTGTTTCGTGTTTCGCCGGAAGGCTGAGGCCAGTTGAAAGGCGCCATGTCGTCATAGGCTTGTGGCTCCACATCGGAATAAGCGCCGATATCGAAGTCGCGCGTGCCATTGTTCTCGAAGGCCGAAAGACTTGCGTGCTCGGCGAAAATCTCTGCAGGACTGGAATAGGTAAAGGCGTCCGGCTGGCCCATGCGCTTGCCGACTTCGGCAAACTGCCACCAATCCGCCTTCGCTTCTCCGGGCGCCGTCAGATAGCCGCGCTGGCGGGAGATGCGTCTTTCCGAATTTGTGACGGTGCCATCCTTCTCGCCCCAGCCGAGCGAAGGAAGCAACACATGGGCGTGGCGCGCGGTATCGGTCGTCGCCATGATGTCGGAGACGACGACGAAGGGACATTGCTTCAGCGCCGCTTCCACGGACCCGGCATCGGGCATCGATACCACCGGGTTGGTCGCCATGATCCAGAGCGCCTTGATGCGACCATCGGCCACCGCCTGGAAAAGATCGACGGCTTTGAGGCCGGGCTTGTTCGCGATCGTCGGCGCTTGCCAGAAGCGCTGCACCCGGTCGCGATCCTCCGCGCTTTCGATCGCCATATGGGCGGCCAGCATATTTGCGAGACCACCCACCTCGCGCCCGCCCATGGCATTGGGCTGACCGGTCAGCGAAAACGGCCCCGCGCCGGGCTTGCCGATGCGGCCCGTCGCCAGATGACAGTTAATAATGGCGTTGACTTTGTCGGTGCCACTGGACGACTGGTTGACGCCCTGGCTGTAGCAGGTGACGACTTTTTCGGTGCGCTCGAAAAGCTCATAGAAGCGGATGAGCTCAGCAAGGCTTAAGCCCGTTGCCTCGACGATGCTCGCCAAGCTGATGTCAGAGGCGGTTCGGACGGCTTCTTCGAAACCGAGCGTGTGGCTTTCGATATAGGTGGTGTCGAGCGTCGCGCCCTTGGCCAGATGCGCCAGCAGTGCGGTAAAAAGAGCCACATCGCCATCCGGTCTGATGGCAAGATGCATGTCCGCAATATCACAGGTCATGGTGCGGCGAGGATCGATCACCACCACCTTCATTTCAGGCCGTTCGGCTTTGGCCGCTGCAAGGCGCTGATAGATGACCGGGTGGCACCAGGCGAGATTGGAACCGGTCAGGATGACGAGATCGGCGAGGAAGAGGTCTTCATAGAGGCCGGGAACGGTATCCGAGCCAAAGGCGCGGCGGTGGCCTGCCACGGAGGACGACATGCAGAGCCGCGAATTGGTGTCGATATTGGCCGACCCGATAAAGCCCTTCATAAGCTTGTTGGCGAGGTAATAGTCTTCGGTCAGCAATTGTCCGGACACGTAGAAGGCAACCGAATCCGGTCCGTGCATTGCGATCGCTTCGGAAAATTTCGAGGCGATGAGGTCAAGCGCCTCATCCCAGTTCACCCGTGCGCCGTCTATCTGCGGATAAAGCAGCCGGTTTTCGAGATCGAGTGTTTCGCCAAGGGCCGATCCCTTGGAGCAGAGCCTGCCGTAATTGGCCGGATGCTCCGGATCGCCCTTCACCGACACGCCGCCAGCATCATCGATTTTCGCGATGACGCCGCAGCCGACGCCGCAGTAGGGACAGGTGGTCTTGACCTCGTGTGCCATGCTTACTCCGCAGCGATCATCGCGCTTTCAAGGGTGATGGAGAGGTTGCCTTCGATGTTGCGCACGGGGATGGTGCGCACAGCGCCTTCATCGGCCCCTTGCGCCTTGCCGGTTTCAAGCGAAATGACCCAATTGTGCAGCGGGCAGGTCACGGACGTGCCATGGACGATGCCTTGAGAGAGCGGGCCGCCCTTGTGCGGGCAATGATCCTCAATGGCAAAAACCTCATTATCCGCCGTGCGGAAAACGGCGATCTTGCCGGAAGGTGTTTTGACGCAGCGGGCGCCGCGCAATGGAATGTCGGAAATATTGCCGATTTCGACCCAGTTCATCGTCGTCATCCTATCATCGGTTGAAGCTTGAGAGATGGGGCGACATCTCCTCCATGTCGCCCCATCCAGCGCTGTGCACCAAGGCCCTTAGGCCAAGCGGTCACTCTGCGGCTTGATTGAAACCGATGGTCGCCATCGGCTTGAACTCGTGCTTGTGTTCGCCCGAAACACGCTCCGACCAGGGATCGACCTGTGCGAATTTCTGGCTGAAGACGAAGCGCTCGTAAAAGCTTTTGCGCTTGTCGGCATCGTCCATGATCTGGCGGCGGATCTCGTCATAGCCGATGCGCTTTGCCCATTTGTAGATACGCTCGAGATAGCGCGCCTGCTCGCGATACATCTGCGTCAGCGCCACGATATGCTCCAGCGCTTCATCCTCGGTCTTCACCAGCCCCAGAATTTCAGTCCCCTTGATGTCGAGGCCTGCGGCACCGGCAAAGTGGATTTCGAAGCCGGAATCCACGCAGATCACACCGATATCCTTGCACGTCGCCTCTGCGCAGTTGCGCGGACAGCCCGAGACGGCAAGCTTCAGCTTGGCTGGCGTCCAGGAGCCCCACATGAACTTTTCAATGCGAATGCCGAGCCCGGTGGAATCCTGCGTGCCGAAGCGGCACCATTGCTGCCCCACACAGGTTTTGACGGTACGCAGGCCCTTGGCATAGGCCTGACCGGAAATGAAGCCGGCCTTGCCGAGATCGGCCCAGACGGCGGGCAGGTCTTCCTTCTCGATGCCGAGAAGGTCGATGCGCTGGCCGCCGGTGACCTTGACCAGCGGGATTTCGAACTTGTCGACCACGTCGGCAATGGCGCGCAGTTCGTTGGAATTGGTGACGCCGCCCCACATGCGCGGAACGACGGAATAAGTGCCGTCCTTCTGGATGTTGGCGTGAACGCGCTCATTGATGAAGCGGGACTGATAGTCATCCGCATATTCATCCGGCCAGTCGCAGACGAGGTAGTAGTTCAGCGCCGGACGACACTTGGCGCAGCCGCAGGAGGTCTTCCATTCCAGCTCCTGCATCACTGCGGGAATGGTCTTCAGCCCCTTGGCCTTGATCAGGCGGCGCACATCGTCATGGCCAAGATCGGTGCATTTGCACATGGGCTGGACGGCGGCAGGGTTGTAGCTGTCGCCGAGCGTCAGCGTCATCAACTGCTCGACAAGGCCGGTGCAATTGCCGCAAGAGGCCGAGGCCTTGGTATGGGCGCGCACATCGTCCAGCGAGGTCAGGCCCTTGCCGGTGATGGTGGAGGTGATTTTTCCCTTGCAAACGCCGTTGCAGCCGCAGATTTCCGCATCATCCGGCAAGGCTGCAACGGCCGCCATAGGGTCCAGAGGGGAGCCCCCCTGATAGGCCTGGCCAAAAATCAGTGTTTCGCGCATCTCGGCAATATCGGTGCCCTTCTTCATCAGATCGAAGAACCAGGAGCCATCCGAAGTCTCGCCATAGAGAACCGCACCGATAATGCGGTTCTCCTTGAGGATCAGACGTTTGTAGACGCCTGCCGTCGCATCGCGCAGCACGATTTCTTCACGGTCATCACCCTCGGCAAAATCGCCTGCGGAGAAGAGGTTGATGCCAGTGACCTTGAGCTTCGTGTTGGTGACGGAGCCATGATACTCGGACTGACCGCCGATCAGGCGGTCGGCCAGCACCTTGGCGCTTTCGTAAAGCGGTGCGACGAGACCATAACAAATGCCGCGATGCTCGGCGCATTCGCCAAGGGCGTAGATCGACGAGTCCGATGTCATCATGCCGTCGTCGACGACGATGCCGCGATTGACGGCGAGGCCCGCTTCCTTGGCAAGGCTGGAGGCCGGGCGAATGCCGACCGCCATCACCACCATCGTGCCTTCGATGATGCGGCCGTCTTCGAGCTCGATGCCCTCTACCTTGTCTTCACCAAGAATGCGCTTGGTGTTGGCCTTGGTAATGATGTCGATGCCCCGCTCGGTCAGCGCCTTTTCCAGAAGGTAGGCGGCCGCCGGATCGAGTTGGCGCTCCATGATCGTCGGCATCAGGTGGATGACGGTGACATCCATGCCTTGACGCTTCAAGCCATAGGCTGCTTCGAGACCAAGAAGACCGGCACCGATGACGATGGCGCGGCCTTTGCCGCCGGCAATCTCCAGCATCTTCGTCACGTCATCAAGATCGCGGTAGGGAAGAACGCCGGGTAGTTGATGGCCGGGAACCGGGATGATGAAGGGCGAAGAGCCCGTGGCGATCACCAGCTTGTCGTAGGAGGCGGTGATGCCGTTTTCGCTGGTGACGGTTTTGCGCTCACGGTCGATATGGCTGACTTTCGCACCCTTGTGCAAGGTCACGCCGTGGGCCGCATACCAGTCGTCATTATGAATGACGATGTCTTCATAGGCTTTTTCGCCGGAGAGAACCGGGGAGAGCATGATGCGGTCGTAATTGACGCGCGGCTCGGCGTTGAAGATGGTGACGTCGAAGAGGCCGGGTGCGGTCTCGAAGAGGTTTTCCAGCATGCGGCCCGGCGCCATGCCGTTGCCGATGATGACGAGTTTCTGGGGCGTTGTTTCGAACATGGGGTCTTACTCCGCAGCTTCGACGAAGCGGTGACGTTCGTAGAGGAACTTCAGCACAGCTTCGCGGCATTTGAGATAGGTTCGGTCGGATGCAAGCTCGATGCGGTTGCGTGGTCGCGCCAGTGGCACATCCAGAATTTCACCGATATGAGCGGCCGGGCCGTTGGTCATCATCACGATACGGTCGGAAAGCAGCACCGCCTCATCCACGTCATGGGTGATCATGATCATGGTGTTGCCAAGCCGCGCATGAATTTCCATGACGGCATCCTGAAGATGGGCGCGGGTGAGCGCGTCCAGTGCACCGAACGGTTCATCCAGCAGCAGGATTTTCGGCTCCATCGCCAGCGCTCTGGCTATGCCGACGCGCTGCTTCATACCGCCGGAAATTTCAGCCGGCTTCTTGTCCTTGGCATGCGCCATCTGCACGAGGTCAAGATTGTGCATGACCCAATCATGGCGTTCGGCCTTGGATTTGGTGAAGCGGAAGACCTTCTCGACGCCGAGATTGACGTTTTCATAGACGGTGAGCCATGGCAGCAGACTGTGGTTCTGGAAGACGACAGCACGCTCCGGGCCTGGCTCATTGACCTCGCGGTTCTCTAGCAGCACTGCGCCGGAGGATACTTTGGTCAGGCCGGCAATCAGGTTCAGCATGGTGGACTTGCCGCAGCCTGAATGGCCAATGACCGAGACGAATTCGCCCTTGTCGATGGTGAGGTTGATACCCTTCAATACCTCGGCGCGGGTGCCGCCCTTGTCGAAATATTTGTCGATGTGATCGAGCTTCAAATAGGCGTTCATGGAGAAACCCTCTTAGTTCGCTGCCGCGCCGCGGGTGATGACCTTGCCGATGGCGGCCACCAGCTTGTCGAGCACGAAGCCGACGACGCCGATGTAAGCGAGAGCGACGATGATGTCGGGCAGGCGGGATGAATTCCACGCGTCCCAGATGAAGAAGCCGATGCCTACGCCACCCGTCAGCATTTCAGCCGCGACGATGGCGAGCCATGAAAGGCCGACGCCGATGCGAAGACCGGTGAAGATGTAGGGCGCGGCCGATGGCAGCATGATCTTGTAGAAGAATTCGATCTGGTTCAGGCGCAGCACCTGAGCGACATTGCGGTAATCCTGGGGAATGTTGCGAACGCCGACCGCGGTGTTGATGATGACAGGCCAGATGGAGGTGATGAAGATGACAAAGATGGCCGACGGATTGCTGTCTTGAAAGGCAGCAAGCGACAGCGGCAACCATGCGAGTGGCGGGACGGTGCGCAGCACCTGAAAGATCGGATCGAGGCCGCGCATCGCCCAGACGGACTGGCCGATAATGGCGCCGACGACGACACCAACGATTGCCGCAAGACCGAAACCATAGGCGACACGTTCCAGCGAAACGAGGACGCGCCAGCCAAGGCCGATATCCTGAGAGCCATAATGGAAGAACGGATGGACGATCAGATCGTAGCTTTCCTCGAACACCTGGCTCGGAGGCGGCAGCGAAGCGCCGGGCGCCGAACAGAGTGCTTGCCAGAGGCCTAGCATGATCACCAGAACGACGAGCGGCGGGACGACGTTTCGCGTGATTGAAACAGCGATCTTGCGTGCGGAGAATACCGACGCCGGGCGGCGTGTCATGGCAATCACGGTGCCGCTCCTTGGCGTCGCGGCCTGGATGGCCGTGCTTTCTGTCTTGCGTGCGGTTGCGGTCATGGTCGGGTCCTGTTTCCGATAGGGTGTTGCACGGGTTGCTGGCTCCTGCGCCCGTGGCGAAGGAGCCAGGATCATCAAGAGGCGGCCTTGATCGAAAGGCTTGCGAGATAGGCGGACGGGTTTTCTGGATCGAAGACCTTGCCGTCGAAGAAGGTCTCCTTGCCGCGAGAGGTCGAGGCCGGAATATCGGCAGCCGCAACACCCAGATCCTTTGCGGCTGCGCGCCACAGGTCTTCTCGGTTCACCTGCGACACCAGCGCCTTGATGTCGGTATCGGGTGCGAACTTGCCCCAGCGGATATTCTCGGCAATGAACCAGCTGTCATGGCTCTGGAACGGATAGGATGCGGCGTCCTTCCAGAACTTCATGTAGAGATCGGTGCCATGGGCGACGCGGCCATTGCCGTAATTGATGTCGCCCTTCAAGCGACCGAGCACATCCTTCGGCGGAACGTTGAACCACTGGCGCTTGCCGAGAATGGTGGACATTTCTTCCTTGTTGTCCATGCTGTCGCACCATTGCTGGGCTTCCATCACGGCCATCAGCATGGCCTTGGCGGCGTTCGGGTTCTTCTCCACCCAGTCGGCGCGCATGCCGAGTGCCTTTTCGGGGTGACCCTTCCACAGTTCTCCGGTGGTACAGGCGGTAAAGCCGATGCCCTGGTTGACGAGCTGCTCGTTCCAGGGTTCGCCGACACAGAAGACGTCCATATTGCCGACCTTCATATTGGCAACCATCTGCGGTGGCGGAACGACGATGGTGGAAACGTCCTTGTCCGGATCGATGCCGCCTGCTGCCAGCCAATAGCGGATCCATAGGTCATGCGTGCCGCCCGGGAACGTCATGGCCGCTTTGATCTCCTTACCGTCCGCCTTCTTCTTCTCGAAAGCAGCCTTGAGCTTGGCGGAGTCGAGCTGGACGCCGGTGTCGGCATATTCCTTGGCAACGGAGATGCCCTGGCTATCGAGATTGAGACGGGCGAGGATCGCCATTGGCACCGGCACGTTGTTTTGCGTGACCTTGCCGGTGTGCATGAGATAAGGCATCGGGGTCAGAATATGCGCACCGTCGATCCCGTTGGACGCGCCGCCGAGAACGAGGTTGTCACGTGTTGCGCCCCACGAGGCCTGCTTTAAAACTTCGACGTCGGGCATGCCATGCTTGGCAAACAGACCCTTCTCAGAGGCGACGATCAGGGGCGCGGCGTCGGTCAGTGCGATGAAGCCGAGTTTTGCACCCTTGACTTCAGGTTCGGACGTGGCAGCGAAGGCGCCAGATGGGAAGGCTGTCCGCACGGCGGTAATCAGGGCGGCGGTTGCCGTTGTCTTCAGGATCGAGCGGCGGCTGATCGAACTGGAAAGCATTTTCTTCATGTCGCATGTTCCCCTTTGGCGGCCTCATGGCGCCCTATGATTTTCAAAGCCCAAAAACAAAAAAAACGCCGCTCGGTTATGCGCCTTCGGAACGGGAGGAGGGTTCCGGGCTGCATACCTTGCGACGTCGATGTCGTTTGAAGAACGCTTGAGCGCGTCCCTGCTGCTCTGATCGCCGTTGACCCGAGCGTTTTATACCAAGCAAAGACCGTGCCAGTTTTTGTGGTTCTGCTTAGTCTGTTGATAGTTATCGGCTTTTTTACTGTGTCGGATAATCAGTCGTTTATCGATCAAACAGTTTTAGGCTATTATTTAATCTCGGCGCCTGTGACGGGCATTAAAAATGCAGCAGTCCACCTTTCAAAACTCGCCAATACCAAGGCCGCTGATCGCCGAGTTCTTGACGGAAAAGCGCTCGACATAGGCAGGAATATCGGATGGATCGAAGGTTAAGCCATCCATGAAGCGCGTCGTAACACTGGGATCGTCGTCCTGAAGCGCGTGGTCGCCGCCGCCGAGTGCTGCGCGATAGAGATCCGGTCGATAGGCAGCTGACGCCGCCCTGGCGCCGTCCTGCGAAAACGCCGTCTGCCCCCAGCGGATCATCTGGCTATAAATCCAAAGTGCCTGGTTGGGGTGCGGGTAGTTGGCGCGATCGTCGTGAAACTGGAAGTAATTATCGATGACGCGCTGGTTTCCTTGGGCATCTATGTTGAACTCTCCCCCCCAAAACCCGCCGCAGAATATGTTCGGGCGCGCCGATATAACGTGGATCGGCAAGCGCCTCGCTCAAAGCGGGGCGATTTTCCAGCCTGTCGCACCAGCGCGCGGCCGCATCCAACGCCACGAGAAGTCGGGCTACGCTTTCCTGCTGGGTTTCCGCCCAATCCGGCCTCATGCCGATGACTTTCTCAGGGGCTGATGGCCATATGTCCTGCTTGACGGCAACGATCTGACCAACGCCGCGCTCGCATGCGATCATGTTCCACGGTGCACCGACGCAAAAGCCGTCGATCGCACCCGCCGCAAGTGCATCAGACGTGAGTGGCGGCGGCACGACGACCAGCTTCACATCCTTGTCCGGATGAATGCCTCCAGCCGCCAGCCAGTAACGAAACTCGTAATTATGCGAGGAGAAAGGATAGGTCATGCCGAGAGTCGGCATGGGTTCTCCGTTTGCGCGCATCGCATCCAGTACAGTCTTCAAGGCGCGGGCGTTGTCTAGCGCACCAGCCGTTGCAGAGACGCCGGTTGTCTCCCGCATACGGGTAAACAGCGCCGTGGACAGCGTGATGGCATTGCCGCCACGCCCCAGAGAAAAGGGCGTGATCGTCGGAGAGGGGTTCGAGCCAAGACCGAGCATCGAGGCAACCGGCATGGGTGATAGCATGTGCGCAATATCAAACTGACGGAAGGCGAGGCGGTCGCGCACATTTGCCCAGGAGACATCCTTGACCAGATCGAGCTTCAGGCCTTCCTTTTCAGCAAAGCCAAATTCGGCGGCTGCGATCAGCACGGAGGCATCCACCAGCGGTATGAAGCCGGCTCTTAGCGTCCGCTGTCTGTCATTACCGACCGGTGCGGGTGCCGCGATACCGGATTGTTTCTCTGCAAGATCGTCCATGACCGTCATGCTATCGCTCCCTGTCCGGTGGCGGCCGTCACATCAATAGTCCGGCAGCCGTGACCACGCTCTGCGCGATCTCGGACAATTTCTTTTTCTCATTCATCGCCGTCTGGCGCAGCAGCGCGAAGGCTTCCTCTTCGGAAAGCCCGCGCATCTTCATCAGAATACCTTTGGCGCGCTCGACCACCTTGCGTTCTTCGAGCGCGGATTTTGCCTCGGCCAGTTCTCTTTGCAGGCGGCTGAAGGCGTTGAAGCGGCTCACCGCCATGTCGAGGATCGGCTTTACCCGTTCTTTCTTCAAGCCATCGACAATATAGGCGGAGACTCCGGCTTCGACCGCAGCCTCGATGGAGGCGGTGTCCGATCTGTCCACGAACATGGCGATGGGCCGGCTGACCGTGCGGGTCAGCTGAAACAGATGCTCCATCATATCGCGATTGGGATTTTCAAGATCGATGACGATCACGTCCGGCTGCAGCGTCTCGATGGTGCGCGCAACGCCGTTGACCTCATGAATGACGGTGACCCGCAGATGGCCCGCTTCACGCAGGCCCTCCTCAATAATCGAGGCGCGGATTGCGTTTTCATCGATCACAAGAATGGTCAGGTCTCGAAGCGTCATGCGCGCATCAATGACGCAGCGCAGTGGAATTGGCAATCTTTTTCGGCAGGTCTAAAATTTAGGCAAATGCTGTTGAGCACAGCTTTCTTTGGTCGCCGTCATTCAGGCGCATGAGCGGTTCTTGACAAATATATGATGTTTGGAAAGGTTACTCGCATGAGTGCAGGGGCTGATTGGATTTACGAGGCGAACCCGGTCAATCGCAAGAATGCGGCTGAATCGGTATTTGAAGATTTGCGGTCAGCCATTGTGTCTGGCCGGCTGACGGTTGGCACGCGTCTGCCGTCGGAAACGCATCTTGCCGGTCGCTATGGCGTCAGCCGTCCCATCGTGCGCGAAGCCTTGCGTTCGCTTCAGACGCTCGGCATGACCCAGACGCGCACGGGTAGCGGCACCTTCGTGCTGACCGATTCTCCGCGCCACGAACTGCGTTATGGCGGCTATTCAGCCCGTGATTTGATGGAGGCGCGCCCGTTCATCGAGGTGCCTGCCGCCGGATGGGCAGCGCTTCGCCGCTCCGACGAGCAACTTTCCCGGATGATGAAGCTGTGTTCGGAAATGGATCAGCAGGAAGATTTGCACAAATGGGTGCTTCTCGACTGTGAGTTCCACAGTGCCATCGCAGAAGCGTCCGGCAATTCGCTGTTTGCCAAGGTCATTGCGGATGCGCGCGACAGCGTCAGCCAGCAATCAGGGCTACTGAACCTCATGGCACATCGCCGCGTGGCGTCGAATATCGAGCATCGCAAAATTGCCGAAGCCATTGAGGCAGGTTCAGAAGATGGCGCTCGTCAGGCAATGGAGGCCCATCTCGGCAAGGTCAAGCAGGCCGTCACCTCGATCATGGGTGATGACGCCCGATAATGCTTGCGGCGCGGCGTGCCGGAAGACATTGCACACATCCGCCGGCACCATCGTTTCGAATGTCTTCACGCTCTGCTCTGCGCTCTGCCTGCCTCTTCCTCCTGCAAGACGGGTGCGGCAATGTTCGCCAGCAATTCCGGCCTTAATGCTTCGATCAGTTGTTCGGCGCTCATATAGCCTTTTTCAAGCACGACCTGCGGTACGGTCCGGCCGCTTGCGAGCGCCTCGCGCGCAACCTCTGTCGCAGCGTAATAGCCGATCAACGGGTTGAGCGCCGTCGCAAGGCCTATCGATTCTTCCAAGCGGCGAGCCATAATATCGACATTGGCGGTAATGCCGACGACGCAGCGTTCCGCCAGTGTTCCGCAGGCAGTGCCGAGTTGGGCAATACTCTCCGACAGCGCCCGGACAATGACGGGCTCGAAGGCGTTCAGCTGAAGCTGTCCACCTTCTGCCGCCATGGTGACGGTGATGTCGTTGCCGATGACCACGAAGGCCACCTGGTTGACGACTTCCGGGATGACAGGATTGACCTTGCCGGGCATGATGCTTGAGCCGGCCTGTACAGCTGGGAGATTGATTTCGCCAATGCCAGCGCGAGGGCCAGAGGACAGCAGGCGCAGGTCGTTGCAGGTCTTGGAGAGTTTGACTGCGATGCGCTTCAATACGCCCGAGAGATGGACGAAAGCGCCGGGATCCTGCGTTGCCTCGATCAAGTCGCTCGCCGTCACCAGTGGTCGACCTGTCAGTTGCACGAGATGCTTGCAGGCAATCGCGGCATAACCGGCAGGGGCGTTGAGGCCTGTGCCGATCGCCGTGGCGCCCAGATTGATCTCATGTAGCAATGCTGCGGATTCAATCAGGCGAGCGCGGTCTTCCCCCAGCATCACGGCAAAGGTGCGGAATTCCTGGCCGAGGGTCATCGGCACGGCATCCTGCAATTGCGTGCGCCCGACTTTCAGAATGCCGTCGAACTCACGGGCCTTGGCCTCGAAGGCGTCCTGGAGCACGAGCATGGAAGCGGCCAGTTCATCGATGGATTCGATCAAAGCTATGTTGATCGCCGTCGGATAGGCATCGTTGGTCGACTGGCTGAGGTTCACGTGGTCGTTCGGGTGCAGCCGACTGTAGTCACCTTTTGCATATCCGAGAATTTCCAGCGCGCGGTTGGCGATCACCTCGTTGGCATTCATGTTGGTCGACGTTCCGGCCCCACCCTGAATAACATCGACGATGAATTGATCATGGAGGGCACCGTCGCGGATCTCGCGGCAGGCTTTGACGATGGCGTCCATGCGCTCCTGATCCAGCAGGCCCAGCTCATGGTTTGCCAGCGCAGCCGCCTCCTTCACAAAGGTCAGGCCGCGGATGAGATAGGGGTAGCGGCCGATCGTTGTCCCGGTGATCGGAAAATTCTCCGCCGCGCGCTGCGTATGCACACCCCAATAGGCTGCTTCCGGAATATCTTTTGGCCCGAGAAGATCGCGTTCCTGACGCATCGTGATCATGTCATCCTCCATGGTGATCCGATAAATCTGTAAAGCTGCTAGACAGATTTTTCTTGGTTTAGTCCTGTCCATGATGTAGGTCAATGGCCGGGGAGAGGGTTGACGGGCGCGCAGCCGGAAACTAAGGGGATCAAAAATCTGTCATGCAGCCTTACAGAACGGCTGCGTCGTTCTCCGGGCGCTTACCTTGTGAAGGGCATTCTTGCATAAGGACAGAACGGGTCATTCATCAAGTCTATGGACGATAGCTCTGAGGGAGGAGCGACACCAGTGGATAAGGTAACTCAAGCAAACCATGAACGTCAGGTCGAAGTCCAGGAGGATTTCGGCTATCACAAGGCACTCAAACCGCGCCAGATTCAGATGATCGCCATTGGCGGCGCGATCGGAACGGGGCTTTTCCTTGGGGCAGGCGGGCGCCTTGCCATTGCTGGTCCCGCTCTCATCTTCGTCTATGCAATCTGCGGCTTCTTCGCCTTTCTGGTGCTTCGAGCCCTTGGCGAATTGATCATGCACCGTCCGACCTCCGGCTCTTTTGTCTCCTATGCGCGTGAGTTCTACGGCGAGAAGATGGCCTTTGCCGTTGGTTGGATGTACTGGATGAACTGGGCGATGACCTCGGTTGCCGATGTGACGGCCGTCGCCCTCTACATGAATTTCTTCAAGCAATATGTGCCCTGGATGCAGGGCATCGACCAGTGGGTGTTTGCGCTCGGGGCGCTCATCATCGTGCTCGGTATGAACATGCTGTCGGTCAAGGTGTTCGGCGAACTGGAATTTTGGTTCAGCCTGATCAAAGTCCTGGCGCTGTTCACCTTCCTGATCGTCGGCGTCTACTTCGTCATTTTCGGAACGCCGATTGAAGGCCACGTCACCGGCTTCAGCCTGATTGCCGATAATGGCGGCTTCTTCCCCAACGGTATCCTGCCGGCCTTCGTCATCATTCAAGGCGTGCTCTTTGCCTATGCCTCTATCGAATTGATCGGTACGACGGCGGGTGAGACGGAGGATCCACGCAAGGTCATGCCGAAAGCAATCCGCACCGTCGTCTTCCGCCTTCTGGTTTTCTACGTCGGCTCAGTCCTGCTTCTTACGCTTCTCCTGCCCTACACGGCTTACAAGGCAGGCGAGAGCCCCTTCGTGACCTTCTTCGGCTCCATCGGTGTTGAAGGTGCAGACATCGTGATGAACCTCGTGGTGCTGACCGCTGTGCTGTCGTCGCTCAATGCCGGCCTTTACTCAACTGGTCGCATCCTGCATTCGATGGCAGTTTCCGGTTCTGCGCCGGCCGCGCTTGCGAAGATGAACAAGGCAGGGGTGCCCTATGGCGGTATTGCGGTAACGGCGGTCGTCACTGTGTTCGGCGTCATCCTCAACGCCATTGTTCCTTCTGAAGCGTTTGAAATTGCGCTCAATCTTGCCGCACTTGGCATCATTTGCGCCTGGGGCGTCATCGTGTTATGCCAACTCAAGCTGTGGCATCTGTCCCGGCAGGGGAAGATGCAGCGTCCGGATTTCAGCATGTTTGGCGCGCCTTACACGGGCATTCTGACACTTGTCTTCCTGTTTGGCGTTCTGGTGCTGATGGCATTCGATTACCCCGCGGGCACATATACCGTTGGCTCTCTTATCGTCATCGCGCCGACTTTGGTGGGGGGATGGTATTTGATGCGTGGGCGTATCCAGCAATTGTCGAAAGCACAGGCGCCGAGTGACGCCGCTGCGCCGGGCCAGAGATGACCGTAAGCATTTCGACCGATCATCACGAAGGGCTGGTGGCGGTCATTGCCACCGGCGGAACCATCGCAAGTCAGCGTGACGAGACGGGCGCTGCGAAACCCTCGCTATCCGGGGAAAATCTGCTCTCAGGTCTTGGTGGCGAGATTTCCCTGAAGCCGGTTGAACTCATGGCGACGGATTCGTCCAGCCTGACGATTTCCGACATGCAGGCAATAAGCGATGCGGTGGGCAAAGAGCTTGCCGACCCGACGGTTCGGGGTGTCGTGGTGCTTCACGGCACGGATGCCATGGAAGAAACCTCTTTGCTCGTGCATTTACAGCACAGCTTGAGCAAACCGGTTATTTTCACGGGCGCCCAATTCACGGCTGACAATCCACAATCGGACGGGCCGGGAAATCTCCAGGCTGCGATTGCCGCCGCCGCTGACGCATCCAACAGCGATAAGGGCGTGCTGATTTCCTTCGGCGGTAAGTTGCTGACCGTCTGGGGGCTTTACAAGCGTTCGGCAGACGATCCGGATGCCTTTGATCTCGCAGACCCTGATATCTGTCCTCAGAGCGCCACGCTGCCAGCGCCAGTCCGCACTGTCCGCGTCGATATCGTCGCGATCTATCCCGGTTGCGAGGCTACTCATATCGATGCCAGCCTCGCGGCTGGCGCAAAAGGAATCGTTTTGTCCGCACTCGGCTCGGGCAACGCCAATGCCCGCATCGTGGAGGCCGTGCAGCGTTGTTGCGACAGGAACGTCCCGGTCGTCGTGTCCAGCCGCGTGCCCGTCGGTCGTCTTGTCGCCGGTTATGGCGGCGGTGGAGGCGGTCACGACATGGGCAATGTTGGAGCGGTGCATTCGACGACCTTGAGGCCAGGTCAGGCGAGAATTCTGTTGGCTTGCCTTCTTGCAGCGTCGGCCAGCCGTGATAACATTGCGCGCGCTTTCAACGATTTCTGCGATTGAAATTCGTGGCCGGATAACACAGAAATGGCAAAAATGTGATCTCCGCGGAACCTATCCTGTTGCATCCTGTTAAGCATCAAGGGAAATTAATAGGGGGCTTTTCATGGCGGTTACTGTCACTGCTGTCGCTCTGACGCTCATTGGGCTTGCGCTTTTCGGCTTCGGATCCCAACTCGTAATGCTTGGCGGCAGCGTATATTATGCGCTCGCCGGGCTCGCCTTCATCATTACGGCAATTCTTCTTTTCAAGCGAAACAAGGCGGCGCTGCATTTTTACGCGCTCTTCGTGCTCGCGACACTCTGCTGGGCTCTCTGGGAAGTCGGTCTGGACTGGTGGCAGCTTGGGCCGCGTGGCGGCCTGATCATCGTGATTGGCATCTGGCTGCTGATGCCCTGGATCCGTAAGCCGCTCGGTTTTGTCAGTCCAACGGGCATTCGTTACGGAGCCAACGCCGTTCCGCTGCTTGCAGCCGTCGTCATTTCCATGGGCGTGGCCGCCTTCTCGATGACGCAGGACCCGCATGACCAGGAGGGCAATTTGCCGACGGAGGTCGTCAACAATGCGCCATCTTATGGAAACCCTGTTCCAGACGGCGAGTGGCATCAATATGGGCGGACCTCCTATGGACAGCGTTATTCGCCGCTGACACAGATCACCACCGCAAATGTCGGCGATCTGAAAGAGGCCTGGCGTTACCAGACCGGCGACGTCAAGCTTCCCGGCGACGTTGGCGAAACGACCTATCAGGTGACGCCGCTGAAGGTCGGCAAAACGCTTTACCTCTGCACACCGCACAATTGGGCGATCGCCATCGATGCGGCGACTGGCAAGGAAAAGTGGAAGTACGATCCGAATGTTGGTCTCAATCCCAATCGTCAGCATCAGACATGCCGCGGCGTAACCTATTATGCCGATCCGACCGCTCAGGCAGGCGCGCAATGCGCCGCCCGCGTCTATCTCCCAACATCCGACGCTCGCCTGATCGCGCTCGACGCCGAAAACGGCCAGGTTTGCACGTCTTTTGCTGACCAGGGTGTTCTGCACCTGGAGACCGGCATGAAGTACAACCCGGCTGGCTACTACTATTCCACGTCGCCGCCCGCCATCGCCGGCAACAAGATCATCGTCGGTGGCGCAGTCAATGACAACTACTCCACCCAGGAACAGTCCGGCGTTATCCGCGCCTTCGACGTGAACAGCGGCGAGTTGCTGTGGAACTGGGATTCCGGAAACCCTACCCAGACCCAACCGCTTCCGCCGGGTCAGACCTATACGACCAACTCTCCCAACAGCTGGTCCGTATTCAGCGTCGATGAAGCGCTTGGGCTCGTCTACATTCCTTTGGGGAATCAAGTTCCAGACCAGCTCGGAATGGGTCGGAGCGAGAGTGTAGAGAAATACTCCTCGTCGATTGTGGCACTCGACGTAAACACCGGGCAGGACCGCTGGGTCCGGCAGACCGTGCATCACGACCTATGGGATATGGATGTGCCTGCACAGCCGGTACTACTCGACATAACAAAGCCGGATGGTCAGTCTGTTCCCGCTCTCGTCGGGCCGACCAAGCAGGGCGATATCTATGTGCTGGACCGTCGGACGGGTGAACCGATCCTGCCGGTGACCGAAGAACCGGCACCCGGTGGCGCAATTCCGGAAGATTTCTCCGCGCCAACGCAGCCGACCTCTGCATTGACGTTCAAGCCCGAGCCGCTGCAAGAAAAGAACATGTGGGGCGTCTCACTGTTCGATCAGCTCGCCTGCCGCATCAAGTTCCATCAGCTGAATTACGAAGGTCGCTACACGCCGCCGTCCTTGAAGGGTACGCTCGTTTATCCGGGCAACTTCGGTACCTTCAATTGGGGCAGTGTTGCGGTCGATCCCGAGCGCCAGGTGATGTTCGGAATGCCGACCTATCTTGCCTTCACCTCGCAGCTCATTCCGCGCGACAAAGTCCCGCCGAAGGGGCAGGATGAGAAGGGCAGTGAGCAGGGTCTGAACCGCAACGACGGCGCGCCCTATGCCGTGTTGATGGGCCCGTTCCTGAGCCCGATCGGCATCCCTTGCCAGGCGCCACCGTGGGGCTATGTCGCAGGAGCCGATCTCAGAACCGGCAAGGTTGCGTATAAGCACAAGAACGGCACGGTCTATGACATGACGCCACTGCCGCTTCCCTTCAGGGTCGGCGTGCCGGGTATCGGCGGCCCGATGATCACCAAGGGTGGCGTGGCCTTCCTCGGTGCAGCGGTCGACAACTATCTGCGCGCCTACGATCTGACCAGCGGAAAGCAGTTATGGGAGGCAAGATTGCCCGCGGGCGGGCAGGCCACGCCCATGACCTACGCTCTCGACGATGGCAAGCAATATGTCGTGATGGTTGCAGGCGGTCACGGATCGGTCGGCACGAAGCCTGGTGATTACGTCATCGCCTATACGCTCCCCTAACCGGAGCATTTCGTTAAAACCCTTGATGGCCGGGACTTGTTTCCGGCCATTTTGTTTCTCAAGCGCAAGTTAATAAGCTTGTATTTGGTATGTAATAACATTACACGACGTCGCTTGACGGACCAGATCAAATAGGTCTATCTGGCTTATGACGGTTCCAAGCGAGAGATCGCGAGGAATAATAGGGAACACGGTGCGGGGATTGTCTCCAAGGCCGTGGCTGCCCCCGCAACTGTTAGCGGATTGTCGAGCACTCGTGACGCATTTACCTGCGTCGGGCCACTGCGAATCTATCGTGGGAAGGCGGGCAAGACGATCATCCGTGAGCCAGGAGACCTGCCGTCATAAGTTCATTCCAATGTCACGGGCGGGGATGCCCTGAACAGGAGACGTCATGATTGTTATTTGCGCCCTTCAGCGCTCACATCCATCTGTGTTTTTTCCTCGTTCTCGATCGTCTCACGCACGTTGCTGTCGAATGAGTGTTTCATTCGCGCTCACATGACGGCGTATGCCTTTGGCAACGTCGACGATTTCGGGGATTATCGAACCATGACATTTCACTTCACCGGCGCATTTCTCGCGGCGGCATTCGCTGCACTCTCGACGGTGCCGAACACGGCAGAGGCTGCGGAAACGACCTACCCCTTGACGCTGAAAAATTGCGGCAGGGACGTCACCTTCAAGCACGCGCCACAGCGCACCGTTTCTCTCGGTCAAAGCACCACGGAAATCCTTTATCTGTTGGGACTGGCCGATAGGGTTGTGGGAACGGCCGTCTGGATCGGACCCGTGATCAAGGGTTATGAAGAGGCCAACGCCAAGGTGGAGCGCCTCGCGGACAATGATCCGAGTTTTGAGAGCGTTGTGGCGAAGAAGCCGGATCTCGTCACCGCTCAGTTTCAATGGCATGTCGGTCCGGAAGGCATCGTTGCGAAGCCTGAGCAATTCGAAGAGCTCGGGATTTCCGTATATACATCGCCTGCGGATTGCACCGGAAAGGACAATTCGGGCGGTGGCGATGGCGTCAGACGTTCTGTCTTCACCATGGACCAGATCTACCAAGAGATCGCTGAACTCGCGCAAATCTTCAATGTCGAAGACCGAGGTGAGAAGCTCATCGCCGACCTGAAGGCCCGCGAGGACGCTGCGCGTCAGAAGATCGCATCGATGGATGGCAAGCTCTCTGCCGTCTTCTGGTTCTCCAGCGCTGAGCTGGATATCGATCCTTACGTCGCAGGCAAGAACGGTGCGCCCGGCTATATCATGTCAGCGCTCGGCATCAAAAATGTCATCGATAGCGAAGAGGAATGGCCCACAGTCGGCTGGGAAACCATCGCCAAATCCAATCCCAGCATCATCGTTGCGGGTAAGATGGACCGTCGCCGTTTTCCAGCTGACGATATCGCCGTGAAGCTGAAATTCCTGAAGGATGATCCGGTCACAAGCCTGATGCCGGCCGTCAAGGACAACCATATCGTCGTGATGGATGCACAGGCGATGAACCCGACGATCCGAACCATCGACGGCATCGAGGTGTTGGCCGACCAGATCGTTCAACTCGGCCTGGCGAAGTAAGCCTATGCCCGTTTCTTTGCTCTACGCCCGTGCTGCCGTCATTGCAGCCGGGTGCCTTTTGGTGGCGCTTTGGCTTGGCGCCTCCATTGGCGAAACCTCCATTCCGATGGAGGTTGTCGCCAAGACGGTCGCCAATCGCCTCTGGCATGCCGGATATCCGCTGGATGCCATCGATGAAGGCATTATCTGGAATTATCGTTTGAGCCGCGCCGTAGTCGCCGCCTGTTGTGGGGCAGCCCTCGCCGTGTCTGGGGTGGTGTTGCAATCGCTGCTGCGCAATCCGCTTGCTGACCCCTACATTCTCGGCATCTCCGCCGGGGCGTCGACCGGCGCCGTCGGCGTTGCAATCCTTGGCCTGGGTGCTGGCATGCTGACCATGCCTCTCGGTGCATTTCTCGGCGCGCTCCTCGCCTTTGCGCTTGTCAGCCTGCTGGCGCTTAGGGCCGGGCGGGGCAACAGCGCAATCATTCTGGCCGGCGTCGCCGGTTCGCAGTTGTTCAACGCGCTCACCTCTTTCATCGTCACCAAGGCTGCCAATGCTGAGCAGGCCAGGGGCATCATGTTCTGGTTGCTCGGCAACCTGTCCGGCGTTCGCTGGACGGATGTCTCGCTTGCCCTTCCGATCGCCATTTTCGGCCTCGTTGTCTGCCTCTGGCATGCCCGGGCGCTGGACGCCTTTACCTTCGGAGCGGGATCGGCCGCTTCTCTAGGAGTACCCGTGCGTCGCGTCTATGTGGTGCTGACAGGCACCGCTGCCCTGATGACGGCGGTCATGGTCAGCATCGTCGGCTCGATCGGCTTTATTGGTCTCGTTATTCCCCATGCTGCACGCCTGGTCGTCGGCGTTCGCCACGGACGCCTGCTTCCGGCTGCCGCATTGATCGGCGCCATCTTCATGATCGGTGCCGATATTCTTTCCCGCACCATCATCGCCGGCCAGGTTCTGCCAATTGGTGTCATCACCGCACTATTCGGTGCGCCCGCCTTCGCGCTTATCCTTTCGCAGCGGCGGAGGGTGGCATAATGCTTTCCGCGCGCAACCTAAGCTGGACAACGGGCGGTATCGACATCGTCAATAACATCAGCCTCGATCTTTCTGCTGGTGAATTTCTTGGCATCGTCGGGCCCAACGGATCTGGCAAGACGAGCCTCATGGCTATGCTTTCGGGCCTGAGAAAACCGCGCTCCGGCGAGGTCTTGCTGGACGGTAAGTCGATGAACCTTTTCCAGCGTCGTGATGTGGCGCGCCAGATCGCGCTTGTCGAGCAGCAGGCTGAGACACAGGAGCGCATCAATGCTCGCCAGGCGGTGGAGCTTGGCCGCATTCCGCATAAGGGCGCCCTGTCTCCTTGGTCCCCTGAAGATGACGAGATTGTCGATCAGGCGTTGCGTGACGTCGATATGGAGGGTTTCGGGAGGCGCATGTGGCACACGCTTTCTGGCGGAGAGCGTCAACGTCTGCATATTGCCCGTGCTTTGGCACAGCAGCCGAAGATCCTGCTCCTGGACGAGCCGACCAATCATCTCGACATCGGCCACCAGATCGCACTTCTGCATCTGGTTCGCCAGCAGAGGTTAACCGTCGTTGCCGCTTTGCATGATCTCAATCACGCGGCGATGTTCTGTGACCGGATCGCTGTGCTCAAGGCGGGAGCGCTCGTTGCGATGGGTAGGCCCTGCAAGGTCCTGACCCCGGAACTCATCTTCGATGTGTTTGGCGTTCATGTCGATGTGGAACGAGAAAGCGAGGATGCCTGCCATATCCGCTATCGCGCCCCGGTCATGATCGAAACCCAATAAGGATATCACGATGAAATTGCTTCTCTCCATTGCTACGGCTGTCGTCATTTTGTCGATGAGTGCGGCTCTTTCCTTGGCGGAGACCGTCGAGGTCAGGATGCTCAATCAGGGTGAGAAGGGCTCAATGGTCTTCGAACCTGACTATCTTCACCTCCAGCCCGGCGACACGGTAAAGTTCATCGCAACGCATAAGAGCCACAATGCCGCGACCATCGACGGCATGGTGCCGGAGGGCACGAAGGGGTTCAAGGGCAAGATCAACGAGGAAATTGAAGTCACTTTCGAACGGGACGGCTTCTACGGCATCAAATGCTCACCGCATTTCGGTATGGGCATGGTCATGTTGATCAAGGTGGGCGAGACCAGTCTGCCGGAAAGCTATAGAAGTGTGGCCGTTCCCGCCCGCGCCAAGCCGCGACTCGATGCTCTCTTCGCCGAGGCCGAGGCGGACCAGGGTAAACCTTGAGCACGAGATAGGGATCAGGCGCACTTTTCAGAGGCGCCTTTGTGCGAAAGTCCGCTTTACGATCTTGAAGCGGAAGGCGCTCATCCTACATCTCCATCAACCCGCTGGTCCGGGCCCCTCTGGTGAAAGTCCCGGCGCTTTCACGATGTCGGACCGTTTCCGACACCGCGCCGAGACTAAGAGGTCCGTTCATGCTTTCCGATATCGCCGCATGGTTCATTACGCTGCTCGTCGTCGATCCGCTTCAAGCCGAAATGCGCGAACAGCTCGATCGTGCAAACGCATCCACTGAAATCATCCAGCAATCGCAGCGATGCGTCGCAGGCCAGGCGCCGCAGCTTCTCAACCGCGCCGGCGAAGACCCGGCCTGGGCGATCGCCACCGTTGTCGGTTTTACCTTCGGCTGGACGTCACCGGCGCAATTGCTGGATAAGGGCGATCCGAACTGCGCAGCCGTTCTTGGCTTGCTGCAGGGCGGCGATGAAGGGGAGACGGAGGTCTAAGCTCCTACGCCTCAGACATTTTCGTTGCGCCAGCCCCGGTACCATTCAACAAAATGCTGGACGCCTGTTTCAACCGACGTTTCCGGCGCATAGCCTGTGAGCGCTCGCAGCAGATCCGGCGAGGCATAGGTACGCGGCACGTCACCCTGTTGCATGGGCAGCATGTTGCGGATGGCCTTCTGGCCGAGAACAGTCTCCACCGTTTCGACGAAGCGCATCAACTCAACAGGTTGGCCACCGCCAATATTGACCACACGGAACGGTGCATGTTTCGACAGCGTATCGGTCACACCCTCTTCGGTGACGCGATTGTCTTCCGAAGGTGCTATGTGGCTGAGGCGGATGATGCCTTCCACCAGATCGTCGATATAGGTGAAATCGCGGCTCATCTTGCCTTCGCCGTAAATATCGATCGGCTGACCCTTGAGGATGGCATCGACGAATTTGAAGAGCGCCATGTCGGGTCGGCCATAGGGACCGTATACCGTGAAAAAGCGGAAAGCCGTCGTCGGCACCTTATGCAGATGCGCATAACTATGCGCCATCAGTTCCATGGACTTCTTGGTGGCCGCATAGATCGTCATCGGCTCATCGGCACGGTCACTCTCGGCAAAGCAGGGCACCTTCTCATTCGATCCGTAGATCGAGGAGGTCGAGGCGAGCAGGAGATGCTTTGGCTGAAGATTTTTCGCCAGCTCCAGAATATTCCACGAGCCGATGAGGTTGGAGTTCACATAGTCCTCCGGGCACTCGATGCTGTAGCGAACGCCCGCCTGCGCCGCGAGATGGATGATCACCTCCGGCTCGGCGAGGTCGGCTGCGCGGTTCAGCGCATCGGCATCTTCCAGCATGCCGATTTCAGCCTTGAAGCCGTTCGAACGCGCAAGGATCGCGTGCCGCTTTTCCTTCAGCGCAACATCGTAATATTGCGTCATCCCATCGAAGCCGACGACGAAGTGACCATCGTTCAGCAACCGCTTGGCGAGATGAAAGCCGATGAAACCCGCCGTTCCGGTAATCAGATAACGCATGGGATGTGCAGACCTTCCGTTACTGTTCCGAGCGACCGATGCTCGAATAGGAGAAGCCATGGGCTGTGACTTCGTCGGCGCGATAGATGTTGCGCAGGTCGACGAGGACAGGGCTCTTCATGATGCTTTTGAGACGGGCGAGATCGAGCGCGCGGAACTGATTCCATTCGGTCACGATCACCAGCGCTTCGGCATCCTGCGCGGCCTCGTAGGGACCCTGGGCATAATCGATGCCCTCGATGAGCGGCTTGGCGTTCGCCATGCCTTCCGGATCGTAGGCTGTGACTTTAGCGCCGGCATCCTGCAATGTCTGGATGACAGTGATCGCCGGGCTGTCGCGCATGTCGTCGGTATTCGGCTTGAAGGTCAATCCGAGAACGGCCACCTTCTTGCCGCGGATATCGCCGCCAGCGGCTGCGATCACCTTGCGGCCCATGGCGCGCTTGCGATTGTCGTTGACGGAAATCGTTGCCTCGATCAGACGAACCGGGCTGTCATAATCCTGCGCCGTCTTGGCGAGCGCCAGCGTATCCTTGGGGAAGCAGGAACCGCCATAACCCGGGCCTGCATGCAGGAATTTCGAGCCGATACGGCCATCGAGCCCGATACCGCGAGAGACGTCCTGCACATCGCCACCCACCTTTTCGCACAGATCGGCGATCTCGTTGATGAAGGTAATCTTCATCGCCAGGAAGGCGTTGGCGGCGTATTTGATCAGTTCGGAGGTGCGCCGCGTGGTGAAGAGCAGCGGCGACTGGTTGAGATAGAGTGGACGGTAAACTTCCGTCATCACCGGACGTGCGCGCTCGTCGGAAAGACCGACAACGATGCGGTCGGGACGCTTGAAGTCGTCGATGGCAGCACCTTCGCGCAGAAACTCCGGGTTGGATACGACAGCAAAATCTGCTGTCGGATTTTCCTCATGGATGATGCGCTCTACCTCGTCACCGGTGCCGACTGGCACGGTGGACTTGGTGACGATGACGGTAAAGCCGGTGATGGCGGCTGCGATTTCTTTTGCTGCGGCATAAACGTATCCAAGGTCGGCATGGCCGTCACCGCGGCGCGATGGCGTGCCGACGGCGATGAACACGACATCCGCATCTGCCACAGCCGTTTTCAGTTCAGTGGTGAAGCTCAGGCGACCGGCCTTGGCATTGGTGGAAACGATGACATCGAGACCAGGCTCAAAAATCGGAATCTGGCCGTTCTTCAGCGCCTCGATCTTTTCCGGCATCTTGTCGACGCAGATCACGTCATGGCCGAAATCCGCAAAGCAGGCGCCAGACACCAGGCCGACATAACCGGAGCCGATCATCACAATACGCATTGAACAACCTTTCAGGGTGCGGGGCGGTCAAGCCCTTCCACAACTTCGATATCGTTTCTGGAGTTGGTATCTATCCGCCTTCGTTCCCAAGTCCAAGCTTACAGAGCGTATTCAAGTGTAATTTCAAAATTTTGTTGCAAATGAATCAAACCAGACGACCCTTCCAGCCATTCAGTGTTAGACTTCCCAGTACCTCCATTCCGCAGGCATTCGATGACCGAAAACAATACCCTTCAGGAAATCGCTTTCTGGCTTTCTCGACAGGGCTACGAAGGCACGCCGGAGGAGGAGCTTCTCGCTGGATTTTGCGAACGCTGCAACGCGGCTGGTATCGCCATTTCCTCGGCTTTGATCCTGATGGACACGCTCCATCCGGATTTCGAGGGGCATGCGTTTCAGTGGGATAGCCGCGATGCCGTCGACCCGTCCAGCGTCTATGACTTCACCGATGAGGGTAAAGCGCGTGAGGCGTGGGAGAGTTCGGTATTCTTCCATCTTCTGAAAGAGGATGCCGAGGAAATCCGGCACCGATTGTTCCTCAATGAGGAGGCGAGCTTCTACAAGCTGGATGAACTGCGCAATGCCGGCCATACGGACTACATTGCGTCCATCCATCGCTTCACGGAACGCGGCAGCATCGGGGAAATGAGTGCCTTTTATTCCCGCTGGCTCACCCGGCAGCCGGAGGGCTTTCATGACGATGAGCTGGCCGCACTGCGCATGCTGCTGCCGACGCTTGCGCTAGCAGTGAAGACGGCGTGCTGCATGCGCATCATCGAAACGATTACGGATGTCTATCTTGGCCGGGATGCCGGTCGCAAGGTGATGAGTGGCACGATCACAAGAGGAGAAGTCGAGCGGATCGAAGCGGTCCTGTGGTTTTCCGATCTTCGAGATTTTACCGGCATCTCAGACCGGGCGAAGCCAGACCAGATTATTCCTTTTCTCAATGACTATGCCAGTCTTGTCATCGATGCGATCCATGCGCATGGCGGCAGCGTGCTAAAGCTGATCGGAGACGGCGTTCTGGCGATCTTTCGAACAGGCAATCGGCAGGATGATTGCGCCGCGGCACTTGCCGCGGAAATGACGATGCGGACGCGCCTTTCCGTTCTAAACCACGAGCGTCAAGCGAAAGACCTTCCCGCCACCGATGTTTATCTCGGATTGCATGTCGGCGAGGTCTTTTATGGCAATATTGGGAGTCGAAGCAGGCTGGATTTCACCGTGGTCGGCCCGGCGGTCAATATGGTCAGCCGCATCGGAGGTCTCTGCGCTTCCGTAGATCGCGATACGGTGATGTCGAGGGATTTTGTCGCCACCTGCCCTGAGGAGATGCAGGCGCTGATGGTCTCGCTTGGACGATATGCCTTGCGCGGCTTCGCGAGGGCGCATGAGCTTTTCACCATTGATCCCGAACTCTCTTGATAATGCACGAGCATATGACCGTTGCGGAAATGCCAAGGATACCATTTTTATGCATTTTCGTCTTGTGACCACGCAGCATGAGGCGTAGCCCTTGTAGTGAGGAGCCATCCACAATCCTGATCTGACGCGCATTCCATCGTGAGCGCAGACTGGCTCTGCCGTGTCTTTGCCCATTCCAGTTCGGATTGTTCGCCATGCAAAAAGGTTTTCTTCTCGGACTGCTCGCTTACGCCAGCTTTTCCTGGGGAGACGCCACCATCAAGTCGCTCGGCACGCAGGTTACAGTTTTTGAAATAGGCTTCTTCAGCATCCTGTCCTCCGCAGCCATCATTTTCTTCACCAAACCGCGGGAAGAGCGCTGGCGCGAGTTCTGGCGCATGAGTAGGCCGTTTGCCGTGCATGGGCGCGCAATCTCCGGCCTGCTTGCCGGTATTCTCGGCATTTACGCCTTCACCACGCTGCCTTTGGCGGAAGCCTATGCGCTGATATTTCTATCGCCCCTGTTCGTGACCATCCTATCGGCCGTGGTGTTGAAGGAAGACATCGGGCTCTGGCGCTGGTCTGCCGTCTTTGCTGGCATCATCGGCGTGTTTCTCGTCGTGCGACCTGGCTTCAAGGCTCTGGAGCTCGGCCATCTGGCGGCGGTGGGTGTCGCTTTTCTGGCGGCGATGACGATCGTTATTTTGCGTTCGCTTGCCGGGCGCGAAAAGCGCACCTCGATCATGGGCGTTCTGCTCGTCTACGGCCTTACTTTCAACGGCCTTTTGGCCATTCCCTATTTTCACGTTCCGACCTTTCATCAGGTTGGCGCCTTTATCGTGATCGGCATTTGCACGGCGGTCGGCCAGATCACGTTGCTGACAGCAACGAAGATCGCGCCTGCCAGCCAGATCGCGCCGTCACACTATTCGCAGATACTTTGGGCCGTCGGGATCGGCGCTTTCTTCTTTGGAGAGTATCCGGACACGCTCGCAGTGTTCGGGCTAATCGTCATTGCCAGTGCCGGGCTCCTGACGATGATGCGAGAAAAGATCCGGCTCGGGACCGTGCGCTGGAACCCGTTTTTTCGCAATCGCCTGTAACGATGCCGGCTTGAGGATGTTCGGGCGTTATGGTGGCTTCCCGACCTGCTCCAAAAGCCAGGTCTGGAATGCCCGAGCGAGAACATTGTCCTGGCGCCCCTCGGGAAGTGCGATATGGTAGCTCTTGTCGGTCTTGAGCGGCACATCGAAAACCACAACAAGCTGGCCCGATGCCAATTCTGCCTCGATCAGATATTTGGGCAGAAGCGCGAAACCGAGGCCGCTGACGGCTGCTTCGATCAACATCGAGAACTGGTCGAAACGGCTCCCCCTGTAGGCGCCGTCTGACGAGATGCCGTTCATCTCGAACCAGTCCGTCCACAGCTTTGGGCGCGTCGTCACGTGGAGGAGGGGGCTCGTCAGGAGATCTGCATGGTTCGCTGGGGCATATCTCGAAAGCATCGATCCTGCCGCGACCGGAACGATGACCTCGTTGCAAAGAAACGTGCAGGTGCCACGCGCCCAGACGGGTTGACCATAGTGAATTGCGATATCGAAGCTCTCTTCGTCGAAATCGAAAGGCTGGGATCGCGATCCAACGGTCAGGACTGTTTCCGGGTAGAGTGCCATGAACTTGTGCAGGCGCGGTGTCAGCCAGCGGCTGCCGAATGTGGGCAATGTGGCGATGGACAGCGAGGCGCTGGAGGTGCCAGCGGTGACGGCGCGCACCATCAGTTGCTCGGACTGATGCAAGAGCTTCTGCACATCGGGCAGGAACTTGCGCCCCGCATCGGAAAGCACCACCCGCCGCCGAATGCGTTCGAAGAGCAGCATACCGGTTTGCGCCTCGAGATCGCTGATCTGGCGACTGACAGCGCTTTGCGTCAGGTTCAGTTCTTCCGCCGCACGGGTGAAATTGCCGTGTCTTGCAGCGCATTCGAAAGCTTGCAACGTGACGATATCGGGTACCAGCCGTCTGCGCGTATCCATTCCTGCCTCGCATCAACACACCCGCTTTCCTCATTTGAAATGGGCGGTTCCAGACGTATATGATCTGGAAAGAGAATGAAATGGGTGGTTTGCCATCCGAGCCAATGCGTTGAGCCATCGCTTGCATGCTGCGAGACGACGTGGCGAAATCCTTGAAGGAGCCAGAATATGACCGCAATCAAAGTCGACGTCGTCAAAGAAGCCGCCGCACTTCTTTCAAAGATGGGCGTTTCGTCCGCACTCTATCAGGGCGGCGACATGGCCTCCTTCAGCCCTGTCACCGGCGAACAGGTGGCAAGTCTCAAGACCGTTTCCCCCTCTGAGGTGGCAGACATCGTTGAGAAGGCGGATGTCGCGTTTCGGGCATGGCGTCTTGTTCCGGCACCCCGGCGCGGCGAGCTGATCCGGCTTTTGGGCGAGGAGCTGCGTGCCTTCAAGACGGATCTCGGTCGCCTCGTCTCGCTCGAAGCGGGCAAGATTCCCTCCGAAGGCCTTGGCGAAGTACAGGAAATGATCGACATCTGCGATTTCGCCGTCGGCCTTTCGCGCCAGCTCTACGGCCTGACGATTGCGACGGAACGCCCCGGCCACCGCATGATGGAAACCTGGCATCCACTCGGCGTCGTCGGCGTGATCTCTGCGTTCAACTTCCCCGTTGCGGTCTGGTCCTGGAATGCGGCTCTTGCCATCGTCTGCGGCAACTCCGTCGTTTGGAAGCCTTCGGAAAAGACGCCGCTGACGGCTCTCGCCGTGCAGGGTATTTTCGAGCGCGCGGTCGCCCGCTTTGGCGATGCGCCGGAAGGCCTCAGCCAACTCATCATCGGCGATCGCGCCGTGGGCGAAGCACTTGTCGATCACCCGAAAGTTCCGCTGGTGTCTGCGACGGGCTCAACGCGCATGGGCCGCGATGTCGGCCCGCGTCTTGCCAAGCGCTTTGCCCGCGCCATCCTCGAACTTGGCGGCAACAATGCCGGTATCGTCTGCCCATCGGCAGATCTCGACATGGCGTTGCGCGCCATCGCTTTCGGTGCCATGGGAACGGCTGGCCAGCGCTGCACGACCTTACGCCGCCTCTTCGTGCATGACAGCGTCTACGACCAGCTCGTGCCGCGTCTGAAGAAGGCCTATGCCTCGGTCTCCGTCGGCAATCCGCTGGAAACCACCGCACTGGTCGGCCCGCTGGTCGATAAGGCCGCATTCGACGGCATGCAGAAGGCGCTCGCCGAGGCGAAGGCGCATGGTGGCGTGGTCGCCGGTGGCGAGCGCGTCGATACCGGTGCTGCCAACGGCTATTATGTAAAGCCCGCACTTGTGGAAATGCCCAAGCAGGTCGGTCCGGTTCTTGAAGAAACCTTCGCGCCTATCCTCTATGTGATGAAGTATTCTGATCTGGATTCTGCGATCGAGGAGCATAACGCCGTTGCAGCCGGTCTTTCGTCCTCCATCTTCACGAAGGACCTTCAGGAGGCCGAACGTTTTCTGGCCGCCGATGGGTCGGACTGCGGTATCGCCAACGTCAATATCGGCACCTCGGGTGCTGAAATTGGCGGCGCATTCGGCGGTGAAAAGGAAACCGGCGGCGGCCGTGAATCCGGTTCAGACTCCTGGAAGGCCTATATGCGCCGCGCCACCAATACGGTGAACTACTCTAAGGCGCTGCCTCTGGCGCAGGGCGTGTCGTTTGACATCGAGTGAAAATCACCCGATTTAACATGACATGGATGGGCTGGCAGGGACGTGTCCTGCCAGCCTTTTTCGTTCAGCCGATGGACATCAGGCTGGCGTTGCCGCCAGCAGCCGTCGTGTTGACGCTAACGGAGACTTCTTCCAGCAGCCAGTTGAGATTGTAGGGTTGGCTTACACCCTGTACCTCTTCCATTGATGCGGCTTGAACCAAAACGAGCGGCCCCTCAAGCGTGGCGATCCGGCTGTTGACGGCACGAACGCGATCCGCTTCACCCTCGACCAGCGCCCCCGCGAAGGGTCCAGCGGCCTGCCAGTTGGCGCTCCAAGAGAGACGGTTCTTGACTGAGGCTGGTAGTCCGGAGACTGCCTCCTCCAGGCCGCTATCCTTGTCGATAACGGCGCTGTTGCCGGTTGCCAAAGCTGCCGCTAGCTGGCGATAAAGCCCGTGGGTGGAAACGGGTGCGAGCAGGACCTTGCCGCGCGGATGAAGCGCATAGATGTTGCGTTCTCCCACTGGGCCAGCAAGCTCCGTCTCGAAGCTAAGCGCGGACGATAGCGCAGAGGTTCTGGCCACCTCCGCGGCCTGCGTTTCGTTCTTGCCATCCAACCATTGTGCGAGATCGAGAACCGCCTGATCCTTGTGCTGTACTGCGCGCTCCACCTCCGGGGCAACGCGTGTCAGCCTGCCGAGATAAAGTGGACCGCCTGCCTTGGGGCCGGTGCCGGAAAGGCCGCGGCCACCGAACGGCTGGACGCCCACGACAGCACCGATGATGTTGCGGTTCACGTAAAGATTGCCAACCTTCACCCGCGATAGAACATGCGCGATGGTGGCATCGAGGCGGGTGTGCAGACCAAAGGTCAGGCCGTAACCCGTTGCGTTGATATCGTCGATCAGCTGATCGAGCTTTTCGCGCTTGAAGCGGATGACATGCAGGACAGGACCGAAGACCTCGCGCTTCAGATCGGCGAGCGACTTCAGCTCTATGATGGTCGGCGGCACGAAGGTCCCGTTCTGACTGTCACCGGCGAGCGCAATCTGCTCGATTGTGTTGCCGAGGCGGCGCATGGCTTCGATGTGCTTTTCGATATTGTCCTTGGCTTCCGCGCTAATCACCGGGCCGACGTCGACCGAGAGCTGATCGGTTCTGCCGATGCGCAACTCGTGCAGTGCGCCCTTCAGCATCGTCAGCGTCCGATCAGCGACATCGTCCTGGAGGCAGAGGACGCGCAGTGCCGAGCAGCGCTGGCCCGCGCTGTCGAACGCCGAAGCGATCACGTCTGCCACCACCTGCTCTGCAAGCGCGGAAGAGTCGACGATCATGGCGTTCTGGCCGCCCGTTTCGGCAATCAGTGGAATGGTACGGCCATCGCTTGAGACCCGTTCGGCAAGCTGTTTCTGGATCAGACGCGCCACCTCCGTCGAGCCGGTGAACATCACGCCAGCCGTTTGCGGCGCTGCGACGAGCTGCGCGCCCGTCTGTCCCGCACCCGGTAGAAGCTGCACGGCATCGGCAGGAACCCCGGCCTCGTGTAGAAGACGCACACCCTCTGCCGCGATCAGCGGTGTTTCTTCCGCAGGTTTTGCCAGAACCGGGTTGCCAGCCACCAGAGCCGCCGCGACCTGACCGATGAAGATGGCCAGCGGGAAGTTCCATGGGCTGATGCAGACGATCGGTCCGAGGGGCTGTTGCAGCAGGCCGAACGTGTTGCGGGCTTCGGCTGCATAGTAGCGTAGGAAGTCGATGGCTTCCCGCACTTCGGCAATTGCATTTGGTGCCGATTTTCCCGCCTCTCGCATGATGAGCCCGAGCAGCGTCGGCATTCTTGCCTGCATCAGGTCCGCTGCCTTTTCCAGGCAATAGGCGCGTGTCTCAACGCTGGACTGCGCCCAAGACGAGGCCGCTGCCACCGCCAGAGCCTTGGCGACATCCTCCTGCGTCGGCTCGATTACATAGCCGACCGTGTCATTGCGATCACCGGGATTGATGACCGGACGTGTCTGACCGGACGCATTTAGAGCCGCGGCCTTCCACTCCATCGTCACACTCTCGGAGAGTGCTGCGCTCAGTTCGGCGAGCGTGTTCTCATTGGCAAGGTCCAGGCCGCTGGAATTGATGCGCGTGCCGTAGAGGGCTTCCGGCTTGGCGATCTTGTCATGCTGGGCACCCGGGACAGGCATCGCCTTCACCACGGCGACAGGATCTTCCAGAAGAGAATCGACAGGGACCTTCGGATCGGCGATGCGATTGACGAAAGAGGAGTTGGCGCCATTTTCCAGCAGGCGGCGGACCAGATAGGCCAACAGGGTTTCATGGGTGCCGACCGGCGCATAGAAGCGGCACGGACGATCAAGGTTCTGCTTGCCGACGACCTCGCTGTAAAGCGGCTCTCCCATGCCATGCAGGCATTGAAACTCATAGTCGCCGATTTTGAAGTCCGGACCGGCCAGATGGTAGATCGTCGCCATCGACTGCGCATTGTGGGTGGCAAATTGTGGGAAGATGACGTCGCGCGCTGCCAGCAGCTTTCGGGCGCATGCGATATAAGAGACGTCCGTATGAACTTTGCGGGTGAAGACCGGAAAATCCTCCAGACCATCGAGTTGCGCGCGCTTGATCTCCGCGTCCCAATAGGCGCCCTTGACCAGACGCACCATGATTCGGCGGTTCGAGCGCCGCGCCAGATCGATAATGTAATCGAGCACGAAGGGGCAGCGGCGGCCATAGGCCTGAACGACGAAACCAAGCCCCGACCAGCTGCCAAGATCGGTGTCCAGCGCCAGAGATTCCAGCAGATCTAGCGAAATCTCCAGGCGGTCGGCCTCTTCCGCGTCGATGTTCAATCCGATGTCATAGCTCTTCGCCAGCACCATCAGCGACTTCACGCGAGGCAGAAGTTCCGCTATCACCCGCTCGGCTTGCGAGCGGGAATAGCGCGGATGGAGCGCGGAAAGCTTGATGGAAATCCCAGGGCCACCATAGACGCCGCGCCCGGCTGACGCCTTGCCGATGGCATGGATCGCTTGTTCGTAATCGCGGTAATACCGCTCGGCATCCTTGGCGGTCGTCGCGGCTTCACCGAGCATGTCGTAGGAATACTGGAAGCCTTTGGCTTCAAGCGGTCTTGAGCGGCTGATGGCTTCTTCGATCGTCTGACCGGTAACAAATTGCTCGCCCATCATGCGCATCGCCATATCGACGCCACGGCGAATGACAGGCTCGCCGGCACGGGAGATCAACTTCGTCAGCGCTGCGGACAGACCCTTGTCGTTGACAGTCGAGGTGAGCTTGCCAGTGATGACGAGACCCCAGGTCGCGGCGTTGACGAAGAGCGAACGACCGCCGCCAAGATGCGCTTTCCAGTCGCCGGTGGCGATCTTGTCGCGGATCAACGCGTCGCGCGTTGCGGTGTCGGGAATACGCAACAGGGCTTCGGCCAGGCACATCAGCGCAACGCCTTCCTGGCTGGAGAGGGAATATTCTTGCACCAATCCCTCGACACCTGTGCCCTTGGCCTTTGCTCGCAACGCTTCGATAAGCCGGCGTGCCGTCGAGCGGATCGTCTCCGCTTCCCTGTCGCTTACTGTCGCCGCTTCGAGAAGAGGGGCGAGGCATTCCGGTTCAGAGCGGCGATAGGCTGCGGTGATGGCCTGGCGGAGCGCGCTCGGCTCACTGACCTGCGGAGCGAAACGGTCAAAAATGCCTGCTGGCGCTATCGTCTCATTCAATGCAACGGTGGATGCAGTGCCCGCCATCGGTTCGGCCCTCGATTGGATCTAGAAAATAGGTGGTTCGGCGTTATCGCCTTCACGTGTCTGCGGACAGAATATCACTGCTCAGGAAATTGATATGGCCTTATTTTCATCGTAAATAAGGAAATACGAACTTTTATTTTGTATTTATGCAGGAAAACAGGATGATGAAAGTGCCAGAAGCAGGCGATCTGGATCACTTCGATATCAGGATCATGGAGGCGTTGAGCGAGGATGGGCGAATGTCTGTGCTGGAATTGTCGCGCCGTGTTGGGCTGTCGAAAACGCCCTGCCAGACTCGCCTGAAGCGCCTTGTCGATGAAGGTTACATTCTCGGGTTTCGCGCATCTCTCAACGCAGCAAAACTTGGGCTGGAACACATCGCTTTCACCGAGGTCAAGCTTTCCGATACGAGAGAGAAGGCGTTGGATGAGTTCAATGCGGCGGTGCGCAAGATCAAGGAGGTGGAGGAGTGCCACATGATCGCAGGCGCCTTCGACTACCTGCTGAAGGTGAGAACCACGGACATTCGCAAATATCGACGGGTGCTTGGCGAGAAAATCTCAAGCCTGCCTTCGGTCGCCAATACATCGACCTTCGTCGTCATGGAGTCAGTCAAGGATACGGGCATGTGACGGGCAGCGTGAGAACGCCACCCGTCATATTGGTGAAGACGTTCAGCGAAGCGCCATCGCAGCCGTGACTGCGGTCGTCTGGGCATCGGGACCGAATTCGTTTTCGTTTTCGATGCCGAGCAGTTCTTGCAGACGCATGCGTGCGCGGCTGACGCGGCTCTTGATCGTGCCGACGGGGCAACCGCAAATTTCTGCAGCCTCCTCATAGGCAAAGCCGGAAGCCCCGATCAGCAGAATCGCTTCGCGCTGATCATCCGGCAACTTTTCGAGGGCCTGGCGGAAATCATGCAAATCGACCGAGCCATGCTGTTCCGGCGGGACGGACAGGCGCGAGGTATATGCACCGTCAGTATCCTGAACTTCACGGCCGGACTTGCGGATCTGGCTGTAGAACTCGTTGCGTAGAATGGTCACGAGCCATGCGCGCATGTTCGTGCCGGGCTGGTAGCTTTCCTGCTTTGCCCAAGCTTTCATGATCGTATCTTGTACAAGATCGTCAGCGCGGTCGCGAGATCGAATGAGGGAGATAGCGAATGCACGCAGGTTCGGCAGCGCCGCCAGCATTTCGCGTTTAAAGTTGTGGCCGTTGGTTTCCGCGTCTTCTGTCATCATTCACCCGAAGCTTTCGATCTGCGCTCAGCCTCGTCAAGCTTTTCGAGAAGGTCGAGAAACTTGTCCGGGATACCTTCATCCTGGACAGCGTCGTAAAGTTCTCTCAATTTACGGGTGATGACCGCTCGTCCGGAGTCGGGCACGCTCGGGCCCACCCCGTTATCAGACGAATCCTGATCCGATTGAAACATGCTCATGAGTGCGGGTATTCCTTTTGTGACGCATTATAAATGCACGCACAAAAAAAACGTTCCAGGCCTGTGGAACTTTTTTTTCCGTTGGGCATTAATCCCGCAGGTTTGCGCTGCAGACCGCATGAACAGGGGAGAATTACATGTCCGTTTCTACACGCATTGCACCGCACCTGCCTTATCTCCGTAGGTTTGCGCGTGCTGTTTGCGGCTCTCAATCTACCGGCGACGCCTACGTGGCTGCTAGTCTCGAAGCGCTGATCGCCGATGTCAGCATCTTTCCGCAGACGAGCAGCGATCGTGTTTCGCTCTATCAATTGTTTGTCTCTATTTTTAGTTCCGTCACGATCAACATCAAGACGGATGAGAATTTGACCGGCTGGGAAAAGCGGGCGTCTGCCAACCTTTCCGCCGTTCCGGCTGTGCCGCGCCAGGCGTTTCTGTTGACGACCGTCGAAGAATTTTCTCCCTCCGAAGCTGCTGAAGTTCTTCAGGTTGCGGAAAGCGAAATCGGCAAGTTGATCGATGAGGCCGCGTCGGAAATCGCCCGTCAGGTTGCGACCGACATCATGATCATCGAAGACGAACCGTTGATCGCCATGGATATCGAGCAGATGGTCACCGATCTCGGTCACAACGTCACCGGTATCGCACGCACCCACAAGGAAGCGCTGGAACTCTTCCACCGCACTCAGCCGAAGATGATTCTCGCGGACATCCAGCTCGCAGACGGCAGCTCCGGTCTCGACGCGATGAAGGACATCCTCCAGATGACGTCTCTTCCCGTCATCTTCATCACCGCCTTCCCTGAGCGTCTGCTGACGGGTGAGCGGCCTGAGCCGACCTTCCTCGTGACCAAGCCGTTCAATCCCGATATGGTCAAGGCCCTGATCAGTCAGGCTCTGTTCTTTAATGAAAGTTCACGTGTTGCCGCGTAATCCATGCTGAGTGTCGTCATGTCCAGCAACTCTTGCGGCTGCTGGGCGTTTGACGCAGGAATGGTCGGCGCCGGTGGTTTGCCGCTCGACGTCGTTTTCCGCTAGGAGATCAAATTGCATCGGCTCGCGTGGCACAACAGGGACCGGAACGAGGGTGAATTGCACGATTCGCTGGTGTTGGCTTTGCTCGACTCCGGCGAAACTGTGATGCTGCAAGACCGTGACCGGGACTATATCTTCATCGCCAATCTGCCGGATGTTTGGAACCTCCCGACTGAGCGGGAGAACGAGCCAACGGATGTCAACATCTTTGGCAAGGAACTTGCTCAGCGTCTGTCAGAGTTGAAGAAGGACCTGAATGCTGCTGGCAGCCGCGGCACCCTAGAGGTCATGGCTGGAAAGGACAGGATATTTCAGTTCCATGTCTACTCCACGGTCAACATGTCCGGCCAAAGGGTGTTAAAGACGACGATCCGCGAGGTCACAGTCGAGCGCCGCCGCGAGCAGTTGCTACGCTCCCTGCTGCGCGAGGTCAGTCATCGTTCGAAAAATCTTCTGGCGATCATCCAGAGCCTTTCGGCACAGACGGCACGGTTCAGCTTCACCAAGGAAGATTTCTTAAGGAAATTCCGGGGTCGGCTGCATGCGTTGGCACAATCCCAGGATCTGATCACCGATTCCGATTGGCGGGGAGCGGAAATTTTCGAGTTGTTGAAACAGCAATCGGATCTGTACCTTCCGGAATATCCCCATCTGATACAGATGAAGGGTGAGAACCTGCTGCTCAATCCGAACGGCGCTCTTTATGTGGGGCTGGCCTTCCACGAATTGGTGGTCAATACCGTCAGCCACAGCCCTAACCTCGCGCTTCACTTACCCATCACGCTGGAGTGCCGGCGCGAGGAGGATTTTTTCGAAGTGAGTTGGAGCGAACCCCTCTCTCAAGATGATCTGTTAGCGTCGCAAGACAGCGACCGGCGAAGCAATTTCGGTAGCGTGGTTCTGGAAAAGGTCGTGCCCGCGGCACTCGCCGGCGACGCTCGGTACGATGTGTCGGCAAGCGACATCGGATATACGCTACGCTTCCCAGCGCCTGCCGCTTCCTGACGCGGCAGGCTTCTCGGCGTGAACAACGTCAGGCGGTCTGCCGTCACGAGATGTTTTCAAGAAGTAAGTTGAAGAGTGGAAGCGTATGGGAAATGCCCCATCGCCTTTCAGGCTCGACTTCGTGGACGATCAATGTCCGTCCGTCAGTGAGCCCAAAAAGAAAAGCACGGCTCGGGGGAGAGCCGTGCTATTCAGGGGCAGGTTTTCAGGGGCAAAACCTGCTGCGCCGGGCCTCTAGGCGGGGACGGGGAAATGGCCTGGCGTGCTTGAAAAACGTACACAGTCTTTCTTGGTTCCAATTCATTCAAGATATTTTACGCAGTGTCTGTGCCAGTATTTCTTTTCTGCAGCCGCTTCACCGGCGCCGTCATCGTCCAAGTAAATCCGGTTTCTGCGTAATCTGTTGATACAGTGGCAGAAAACGCGCTCTCTGCGTGTCGCTTTATGATCGTCGAGCCAAATCCACGACGGGAAGGCTGGCTTGCCGGCGGACCGCCGTTTTCGATCCACTCCATCTTCACCATATCGTGATCGGAGGGGTCGAGAGCCCAATGAAGGCGCACGCGTCCTTCCTTAACAGAGAGCGCGCCATACTTGATTGAGTTGGTGCTGAGCTCGTGAAGGATGAGGCCAAGATTCTGCGCCGCCTCTGGCGAAAGCAGAAAATCCTCGCCTGATACCGTCACCTGGTCCGCTGTCGAGCCGAACACCTCAAGGTGACCTTTGACCAGACGGTGGATTGGCAGACCGTCCCATTGGACTTCAGCCAGTGCCGAGATCGACATAGCGAGACCACGAAGTCTGTGATCGACCTCCTTCTGTAATTCGGGAACTGTTGTGTTCTCCCGCGCCAACTGGCGCATCATGGCTTGCACCAGCGTTAACATGTTTTTGGATCGATGAACCAGTTCGTGCAAGATTAGCTGGTTGCGATCTTCCGCCTGGCTGCGGTCGAAAGACGCGTTGGAGAGCGCCACACCGACCTGGTTGAGTTCCTTGACATTGGTTTCGACGCGCGACACGATTTCGCCTGCGCCGATGCGTTCTGCAACATCGACGAGCTGTTTGACGGACTGCCGCAATTGCCGGCCGACAAGGTAGGTGCCGAAGACTGCGACCAGTACGATGAAGAGGCTGCCGATCAACATTTGTCGCCAGGTGCTTCGCAGGGCCGAGTCGCTTCGGTCTATCGCCCCGGCCACCACGGCCTTCCAAGGCCAGCCGGGAAGCTGGGCATAGGCATAGATATTGTTGTGCGTATCAGTAAAGCTACCGCTGAATGCGGACATGTCGGCCGCCAGTTGTGCAGGCTCGTAGATCTTGCCGGGTGTTGCCTGTTCCATATTGCTGGAAATCACCACGCGCTCGCCGCTGTCGAGCAAAGTTGCCGACCATCCAGCCGGGATCGCATCCGTAGAAATCAGGCTCGAAAGATCTCGCGCGGCTTGGGTAACGATCAATACGTCGCCGGCGGCTGCGAGCTGACGGGGCAGGGGAAGGGTGACTGTGAACACCCACTCCTTCCGATTGTTGGCGTAGAAGATGTTCGAAAGCATGATCCGCTTGGCATCGATCGCCTCCTTTATATGGGCGTCTGCTGGGACCTGACCCAGAGGCTGCCCATAGGGCACACGCGTATTGACCTTCTGGACGCCGTCGCGCGTGGCGACCACCACGTAGATGTTTCGCCTGCGCAGGCTTTCACTGACACGCTGATGAAAGCTGGCAAGATCTCCGTCTTCCAACTCTGGAAACTGCGCGAGGAGATTAAGCGTGGTGCTCAGTTCCTGAAGACGCCGCTCGATGTTTCGGCTGATGGCACGGGCATCGTCGACAGCTTCACGCTGCAAATCTTCCCGCTCATCCGCTTCCAGCCGCAGCATCAGATAACCGGCGAAGATAATCAGCGGTAGGGTTACCAGCGTCGTCATGATGACGATGTAGGTACCGATCGATGCTGTAGGAGACAGTCTGGCGAAGAATGCTCGAAACCTGGAAATTGTCACGCCCTTAAACGTCCATGAATGTCAGCTTTTATGCTGAATTGCGTATAGATAATACCTGTCTAATTTGGCGGCACAATGCCGTTCGTTGCGGCAGAGAGGGATATCTATAGGCTTTTTTCTCCTTTCACCCTTTGTTGATCACGGCGAAAAACCCGGAACCAATTTTGCGGCCGTCTCGTTTGCTCGGCGAACAGGTTGAAGAAAAGGACGGATGAACTGTCCCCAGCCAGTTTAGTTTTACGACGATGAAAGGAAGGTACGACATGAAAAAGACATTGACCCTTATCGCGACGGCCGCCCTCATGGGTTCAACAGCGTTCGCACCGCTCGCCATCGCCCAGGACGCAACTCAGCCTGCACCAAGCACGACGGCACCTGCAAGCCCGAACGCTGCGCCGGCAACCCCGGTCATGCCGACAACGCCTGGTGCAACCGACACGTCCGCTAACGCTGGCACTGCATCCGGCTCCTACCTGACGGAGCAGGCAGCCAACCAGATCAGCGCCAATGACTACATCGGCAACTCGGTCTACACTTCTGCCGACGAGAGCATCGGTAACGTGACCAACCTTATCCTCGAAGAAAACGGCGGCATCGTTGCGGCTGTGGTCGGTGTGGGTGGCTTCCTCGGAATCGGCGCCAAGGACGTCGCCGTCCCGATGGACAAGATTACCGTTACCCGCGACACCGACAACGGTACCATTCGTCTGACGACGACCGAAACCGCTGAATCGCTGAAGGCAGCGCCTGAGTTCATGACCTTGAAGGACAAGAACGCGAATGCAAGCACCACGGCGCCGGCGGCAACCGACACCACGCAGACGGGTGCCACAAAGCCCTAATCCTGTTACGGGAGAGGAGCGAGAGGCAGCTTGACGCTGTTTCTCAGAACACCGGCCTCATTGGGGCCGGTGTTTTTTTGCGTCGCGTTGAGGTCAGCGCTCCGCGTTATGGGTCGAGTGCCAGCGCCATGCGGAAGAAATGATGTCCTCCAGCGTATAGCGCGGTTCCCATCCCAGAACGTCCCGCGCCTTGTCGTTGTTGGCGACAAGTGTGGTGGAGTCGCCTTCGCGCCGCTCGGCAAACTCCACGGGAAACGGGCGGCCTGAGACTTTCGAAATCGCGTTGAGCAACTCCTTGACAGTCGTTCCGGTCCCGGTGCCGAGGTTGAGCTCTACGGTCTTTCCACCAGACAAAAGATAGTCCACCGCCCTGACATGGGCATCGGCGAGATCGAGAATGTGGATATAGTCGCGCACGCATGTGCCGTCGCGCGTGTCATAATCCGTGCCAAACACTTTGAAACCCTGGCGGCGTCCAAGTGCCGCCTCGATCGCGAGTGGGATGGCATGCGTTTCCGGCTTGTGCCATTCTCCAATGCGGCCCTCAAAGTCAGCACCCGCCGCGTTGAAATAGCGCAGCATCACAGAGTTTAAATCCTTGTAGGTGCTGAAATCCTTGAGCGCCTGCTCCACGATCCATTTGGTTCTGCCGTAAGGGTTGATGGGAGCCTGGGGATGGCCTTCATCCAGCGGAACACGTTCGGGCAAACCATAGGTCGCGCATGTGGATGAAAAGACGAAAGCCTTCACGCCCGCGTCCATCGTCGCGGACAATAGAGTCAGGGCGCCAATGACGTTGTTGTCGTAAAAGGCGACCGGGTTCTTGACCGATTCACCGACCTCGATCAGCGCTGCGAAGTGAAGAACCGCCTCCGGTTGATGCTTGGCGAAGACCTCGTCCAGCCTCGCCCTATCGCGAATATCCCCTTGCTCGAATGGTCCCCAGCGAACAAACTCTTCATGGCCATTGGAGAGATTGTCGAAAACGACAGGTTCGTAGCCGCGCTCTGCAAGCAACAGGCAGGTGTGGGAGCCAATATATCCGGCCCCGCCGACAACGAGAACTTTCTTTCGCATCCAACATCCTTTCGTAAAGCGACTGTTGGAGACTGCGTATCATTTTGTCGGAAGAAGGGTAGGGGGAATTTTTTGGAAAGAACTGCAAAGGTAAATGCGCGCGTCCCTTGCAAACAGCGGGACGCGCGTAATGATTTTACTTCTTACGAATTGTCGTGCGTGTGGTGATGAAACCAAGCGCCATGGCAATCAGCAGTGTTGTAAACGGGCGTTTTCCGAGAGCGCCGGCTGCCATCGCCTCAACCGCCAACGGCGCCGTTGCAAGCGGCGACACCACCGGCGCACGGCGATAAGCCGTCGGGCGACGAAGGAGCGCTAGCCAAACCAGCATGATCACACCCAGCAGAAAAGCGACGCCAGCAATGACCAAAGCGGCCGGGCCAGCACCAATTTCCTTAGCGAGATAGATAGATCCCCCGATACCGCCAGCGATGACGGCAATCAGGAAGAAAAAGCCAGCAAGCACTCTCAGCACGATACCGGTTTTTATCCGGCGCGTGACGAAAGTGCCTTCCCGCTGTGTGTCGCCCAGATAGAGCAAAAATGCTTGAAGCATGTTTGCGCCTTATCGACGCGTAACAAGGGCAAGAAGGAAACCGGTTGCGACCGCGATGCTGAGAGACTGAAGCGGGTTGCGCTGAACCTGGTAGACCAGGTTGTCGTTCAGTGTCTGAATTTCGTCGCGAACCGCGTGAACGGTCTGCTCAGACTTCGCCATAGCGTCATCAGCAACGCGAGATGCCTGTGCCTTGACCTCGTGGGAAACGCCAACGCCAAGTGCCTTGACGCTCTTTGCAAGGTTGGAAAGGTCGTCACGCAGCTGCGACAGCTGTGCCGACACATCCTCGGCCTCAGCGCTATTGAGGGTTTCGCGTACCTTGTCTTCCACGTTGCGAACGCTTGCCATGTTCAATCCTTCTCTAAGGTGTCAAAATGCGCCTGATCTCAAAACGTAGGGCTTAGAGTTTTGTTCCCGCAATTTGCGAAAACTCGTCAGAGAATCTTTTCAATTGTTTTCGACAGGTTTGTTTTCCTGTCACAAGCATCATATAAGGCCCGGAAAATGATCGTATGATCTCTATCAATGGGACGATGTAACTGGCCGATGCTGCAAACACCTTACTACCTGATCGACAAGACCAAGCTTCTCCGCAACATGGAGAAGATTGCCTATGTGCGCGAAAAATCGGGCGCCAAGGCTCTTCTCGCGCTCAAGTGCTTTGCCACATGGTCGGTCTTCGATTTTATGGCTGAGTTTATGGACGGCACGACGTCGTCCTCGCTCTACGAGGTGCGACTGGGACACGAAAAGTTCGGCGGCGAAACGCACGCCTATTCCGTCGCCTATGCCGATTACGAGATCGATGAGGTCGTATCCCATGCCGACAAGATCATCTTCAACTCCGTAGGTCAGCTTGAACGCTTCGCCGACAAGGCGTCCGGCATCGTTCGTGGCCTTCGCCTCAATCCGCAGGTGAGTTCTTCCACTTTCGATCTCGCAGACCCAGCTCGCCCTTTCAGCCGTCTCGGCGAATGGGATGTGGCGAAGGTTGAAAAGGTCATGGACCGCATTTCCGGTTTCATGATCCATAACAACTGCGAAAACAATGATTTCGGCCTCTTCGACAAGATGCTTGGCCAGATCGAGAAAAAGTTCGGCTCGCTTTTGTCTAAGGCCGAGTGGGTCAGCCTCGGCGGCGGCATTCATTTTACTGGCGAGAACTACCCACTCGACCAGTTCTGCGACCGCCTCAAGCAGTTTTCTGAAAAATATGGCGTGCAGGTCTATCTTGAGCCCGGCGAAGCATCGATCACCAAGAGCACGACGCTGGAAGTCTCTGTTCTCGACACGCTGTTCAATGGCAAGAACCTCGCCATTGTCGATAGCTCCATCGAAGCCCATATGCTGGATCTCTTGATCTATCGCGAGAACGCCAAAGTCTCTCCCAACGAAGGCAATCATTCCTATATGGTATGCGGCAAGTCCTGCCTCGCGGGCGATGTTTTCGGCGAGTTCAAGTTCGCAAACGAGTTGAAGGTCGGCGATCGCGTCTCTTTCCAGGATGCAGCGGGCTATACGATGGTCAAGAAGAACTGGTTCAACGGTGTGAAGATGCCGGCGATCGCCATCAAGGAACTGGACGGCAGCATTCGAACCGTCCGTGAATTCGACTTTGTCGACTATCAGCAAAGTCTGTCGTAACAGCGCGCTTTGAAAGGCGCATGTAGCACTCATTCTCAACAAGCCATCCCTGCGGGGAAAAGGAGGCATCACCTGAAATGAAGAAGAACGTTCTCATCATCGGCGCCGGTGGCGTAGCACAGGTCGTGGCGCATAAGTGCGCCCAGAATAGCGATGTATTGGGAGACATTCATATTGCGTCACGCACTGTCGATAAGTGCCGCAAGATTGTCGAATCCGTACGTGAAAAGAAGAGCCTCAAGACAGAGGTGAAACTGGAAGCCCATGCGCTGGACGCCATGGATATCGAGGCCACGAAGGCCTTGATAGAGAAGACGGGCGTCCAGATCGTCATCAACGTCGGTTCGGCCTTCGTCAACATGTCCGTTCTTCAGGCCTGCATGGACACAGGTGTTGCCTATATGGATACCGCGATCCACGAGGATCCGACAAAGATTTGCGAGACGCCACCGTGGTACGGAAACTACGAATGGAAGCGTGCCGCCGAATGCAAGGACAAGGGCGTCACCGCCATTCTCGGCGTCGGCTTCGATCCCGGTGTGGTCAATGCCTATGCGCGTCTGGCCAAGAATGAGTATTTCGACAAAGTGACTTCGGTCGATATCGTCGATATCAATGCCGGTAGCCATGGCCGCTGGTTCTCGACCAACTTCGACCCGGAAATCAACTTCCGTGAATTCACCGGCGTGGTCTATTCCTGGCAGAACGGCCAGTGGCAGACGAACCAGATGTTCGAAGTCGGACAGGAATTCGACCTGCCGGTCGTCGGCAAGCAGAAGGCCTATATGACGGGCCATGATGAAGTGCATTCGCTCTCCAAGAATATGGATGGCGCGGATGTTCGTTTCTGGATGGGCTTTGGCGACCATTACATCAACGTCTTCACCGTTCTGAAGAACCTTGGCCTCCTGTCCGAAAAGCCGGTCAAGACGGCTGAAGGTCTGGAAGTGGTTCCGCTCAAGGTGGTCAAGGCCGTGCTGCCCGATCCGTCTTCGCTGGCGCCCGACTATGTCGGCAAGACCTGCATTGGCGATATCGTCAAGGGTACGAAGGACGGCAAGGAGCGCGAAGTCTTCATCTACAACGTGGCTGACCACAAGGAAGCCTACGAAGAAGTCGGCTCGCAGGGCATCTCCTACACGGCTGGCGTTCCGCCGGTCGCAGCAGCGATGCTGATTGCCACGGGTGAATGGGACGTGAAGCAGATGGCGAATGTCGAAGAACTTCCGCCGCAGCCGTTCCTCAACCTCTTGAACAAGATCGGCTTGCCGAGCCGGATCAAGGACGAAAACGGCGATCGCGCTTTGACGTTCTAAAGCGTCACCCGCCCGCAAAACGCTGCTCAGTCTTGCGCAGCGTGCGTCTTGTCAGTCGATACGATAAAGCCCCGCTCTGCTTGAACGGGGCTTTTTTATGCAGGCTGGAGTATCTGAAGGGCTGACTTGTTCTGAGGCCTTTATTGGGTCGCAGACTTCTTGGCGCGTGGCTTGGGTTTTGTTGTCTCGGGAGGGACGGGGGCTGCTTTGACTTCGCCCTTTTTGCGGTGCGCGGGCTTGGTCGCCTTCGTGCTCTGCAGCAGAGTGAATTCCTTTTTCGCCTGCTCCCAGTGCTCGGCATCACGACCGTGCGGGCGGCCTTCGCTCTCCCAAAGCGTATAAGCCCGCTTGCTGATCCACTCTTGTTCTGAAACCTGCATGTCTATCTCCTGGCGTAACACTTAACCCGTTACGGGCTGTCTGCATGGTCCAGCGGCAACGCTGGACAGGAATGAGTCGCGGTCTTCTATGGCTCCAGAGCGACATGCGTCCTTTTGAATGTACTAAGGACGCCTCTCACTCTCTAAATCTACGCATCGTGCTTTTCCGAAAATCGATTCCGATTTTCGCGCCGATGTTGTAGTAGATGCCACGATTCGGCAGTCGGTCAAGTCAATTTGCTGCGTCGCAATAGGCAGCATTTTTTGTTTCTCTAAGATACTCAATACGCTTCGCGGTGCCCTGTCTTCCCTCCCTTCGATAAATGGTGTGTGATCGAGTAGCGGCATCCGAACTCTGCTAAAACAGGTTTGGAAGTGCGACATGCGAAATAATTTTGGCGACGCAATAAGAGGGGCTCGGAGGCCGGCATAAACCGCGTATTTGGAGCCGGAGCGTCAATAGATCGGTTCTCTATGAAGTCATGGGACGTCACCTCATGCGGTCGTATCCAAAACGTTACTCGCCCGTACTGCAAGCCACATCTAATATCGACGCGGTTGCTCTGCGAGCTTCAGGGTTCAGCTTTTGCCAGCGCATGGGTTTAGAGGCCTGCCGGAAAATTACTGCGAAAAGAGCGGTCAGGGGAGATGAACATTCTCAAGATGGATGGGCTTGAGGTTCACCGTTCCTCGCGGAGGCTATATTCCTTCTCTATTCTCCGCCTCCAATGGTATCCATGGGGGCTTACATGAAACGGATTGCGCTTATTGGCGCCGCACTTGCTGCTTTGATTTCCACCACCGTCTCCGCAGAGGAGCCGAAGACGCTACTCAACGCATCCTACGATGTCGCGCGTGAGCTCTTTGCGGCTGAAAACGCAGCCTTTGTTAAAACCCATCCGGGCGTGACGATTGACCAATCGCATGCAGGCACCTCCAAGCAAGCCCGCGCCATCGTTGAAGGTCTGGCCGCAGATGTCGTCACCTTCAATCAGGTCACGGATATCGATTTCCTTGTAAAGCAGGGTTTTGTGTCCGCCGACTGGCAGAAGGATTTCCCCAACGACGCATCACCCTTTTACTCCTTCCCGTCCTTTCTCGTGCGCAAGGGCAATCCCAAGAATATTAAAGATTGGGATGATCTCGTTCGTGATGACGTGAAGATCGTCTTCCCGAACCCGAAGACGTCCGGCAATGCGCGCTATACCTATTTGGCCGCTGTCGCTTTCGCCAATGAGAAATTCAATGGCGAGCAGGCCAAGGTCGATGAATTCATCAGGAAGATCTTCGCCAACGTCCCTGTCTTCGATACCGGAGGCCGCGCCGCCACGACCACCTTCGTCGAGCGTGAGATCGGCGACGTTTTGATCACCTTTGAGGCCGAGACCCGCGGCATTGCCAAGCAGTATGGCACGGACAAGTTCGAAGGCGTCGTCCCGTCGGTGAGCCTGCTGTCGGAATTCCCGGTCACGATCGTCGACAAGGTCGCGGACAAGCGTGGCTCCCGCGAATTGGCAAAGTCTTACCTCGACTTCCTCTATACCGAGGAAGGCCAGCGCATCGCCGCCGAGTTCGGCCATCGCGTTCACAATGAAAAGGTGGCGGCCGAGTTCAAGGACCAGTTCCCAAGCATTCGCCTTGTCAACGTCAACGATGTTTTCGGCGGCTGGGACAAGATCCAGAAAGAACATTTCGCCTCTGGCGGAAAACTGGATGCGCTTTACGGCAATCGCTAATCGTTCTATGGCACGAATAGACATCGACCCGGCGGGTTTCCCGCCGGGTCGATTTTTGATCTTGTGTCTCTCCATTTGTGCCGAGAAACAGGACCTTCGCTGATGCAAAGGGGGAAGATTTGAAACGCAATGTCCTTCCGGGCCTCAAATTGTCTCTCGGCGTCACGCTGCTTTACGTCGGCATCATCGTCGTCCTTCCCCTGGCAGCACTCGTCTTCAAGGCGGCTAGTCTTGGACCGGCGGAATATTGGAACATCATATCGTCTCCGCGAGCCGTCGCGAGCTACCGCGTCACGGTTCTTTGCGCGCTGGCGGCCACGCTCTTCAACGTCATTTTTGGCCTCGCCCTTGCTTGGGTGCTGACGCGCTACCGCTTTCCTGGCTGGCGGGTGGTCGATGCGATCGTAGATTTGCCATTCGCGTTACCGACGGCGGTGGCGGGAATAGCGCTGACGGCGCTCTTTGCCGGAAACGGCTGGTTCGGTTTCGTTCTGGCTGAAGTCGGAATAAAGGTTGCTTACACGCCGCTCGGCATCATCGTGGCGATGGCCTTCACCAGTCTACCCTTCATCGTTCGTACCGTGCAGCCCGTACTTGAAGATCTCGACCCTGCATTGGAAGAAGCCGCCCAGTCGCTCGGTGGATCGGATCTCGAGATTTTCCGCAAGGTCATCCTGCCGCTTTTGACGCCGGCACTTCTTGCCGGCCTGTCGCTCTCCTTTGCTCGCAGCCTCGGCGAATTCGGCGCCATCATCTTCATTGCCGGCAATCAACCCTTTTCGACCGAAATTACATCCTTGCTGATCTTCATCCGGCTGGAGGAATATGATTATCAGGCGGCTGCAGCGATCGCATCCGTCCTGCTGATCACGGCTTTCCTGATGCTGGCGCTCACCAATTATCTACAGTCGCGTGCTTTGCGCTATACGGTGAGGAGCTAGAGGATGAGCGCTGTTTCCTCCCGTCGCAAGCCGCCGCGGGTCGGCGATACTCCTTGGGTGCGTCGCAGCCTGATCGCCTTCGTCCTGATTATCGGGGCATTCCTGGTGGTGGCGCCTCTGCTGGTCATTGCTGTTGAGGCTTTTTCCCAGGGCCTGAAGACCTATGCTGCGACTATCAATCATCCCGATACACGTCACGCGATCATGCTGACGGTGATCACGGCGCTGATTGCGGTGCCAATCAACACGTTGTTCGGTGTCGCAGCCGCCTGGGCGATCACCAAGTTCGACTTCTGGGGCAAGCGTTTCCTGCTGGTGATCGTGGAAATTCCCTTCTCTATATCGCCCATCGTTGCCGGCGTGGCCTATCTCTTCGTCTATGGCTTACAGGGTCTTTTCGGGCCCTTGCTCGATGCCTACGAGATCAAGATACTCTTTGCTCTGCCCGGCATCGTCATCGCCTCGATGTTCGTCACTGCTCCATTCGTTGCCCGTGAGTTGATCCCGCTGATGCAGGCGCAGGGACGCGACTTGGAAGAGGCGGCAACCTCTCTTGGCGCATCTGGCTGGCGCACCTTCATCTCTGTGACGCTGCCCAACATCAAATGGGCGCTGCTCTATGGCGTCGTGCTGTGCAACGCCCGCGTGATGGGCGAATTCGGCGCTGTTTCCATCGTGTCAGGCAATATTCGCGGGCAGACAAATACGCTGCCGCTGCATATCGAGCTTCTATATCACGATTATCAGGCTGCGGGCGCCTTTGCCTCCGCCTCCATTCTAGCGGCGCTTGCCGTTGTTACGATCATCGCCAAAGTCGCATTGGAGCGGCGCGGGGCAGGTCGCGGCCGTAAAAAGCTGAGCGCCGCAAACGCCACCGCCACGGAGACGAGTTCATGAAAATCCGCCTGCAGAATGTCGTCAAAACTTTCGACACGTTTCGTGCCGTGCGCGATGTCTCGCTCGATATTGAAAGCGGAGAATTGCTGGCGCTTCTCGGCCCTTCCGGCTCCGGTAAGACGACGATTCTCCGTATGGTGGCCGGGCTCGAATATACCGATGGCGGCCACATCTATTTTGGCGACACGGATGCGACCAACATTCCCGTCCGCGATCGTGGCGTCGGCTTCGTCTTCCAGCATTATGCACTCTTCCCGCATATGACGCTGAACGAGAATATCGCCTTTGGGATGAAAGTGTCACGCGTCAAGCGGAGCCGCGCCGAAATCGACGCCCGGGTTCAGGAGTTGCTGCGGCTGGTGAAGCTTGAGGGGTTGGGCGACAGGTTCCCTGCGCAGATTTCCGGTGGGCAAAGGCAACGCGTCGCCTTGGCACGCGCGCTTTCCGTCGATCCGAAGGTTCTGTTGCTCGATGAGCCATTCGGGGCACTGGACGCAAATGTGCGTCGCGATCTGCGTCGATGGCTTCGCGAAATCCACGACAAGTTGGGCATTACCACGATTTTTGTCACACACGATCAGGAAGAGGCGCTCGATCTTGCGGATCGCGTCGTCATCCTCAATCAGGGTGAAATCATTCAGCAGGGCACGCCGAAAGAGGTCTGCCGCCAGCCGAACAGTGCCTTCGTCATGACTTTTCTGGGAGATACCAACAAGGTTTCCGGTGTTGCGAAGAACGGCAAGGTCTATGTCGGAAACACTGAGGTTCAGTTTGCCTATGGTCAGGCGGATGGCCCGGTCGAGATCTATGCCCGACCCGCGGATCTGGAATGGGAGGATCTGCATGATGGGATTGCCGCGCAAGTCACCCGTGTTCTGGATAGGGCAGGGGAGCGGCGTGTGATCGCCACGACGAAAGAAGGCGATCTCCTCGAGTTCGATGTACCACCGGAATCGTCGGTGGAAGCCGGAGATCACGGCCATGTCGTCATTCGCCGCGCCAAGATTTTTCCCGCAGCCAAGCGCGCTTAATGTCGCTCCGCTTAGGTGTGACGGCATCTAGCAAAAATTTGACTAAAGCATGTTGCGCAAAAGTGTGCAGCGGTTTTGCGACAACGATATGCGATAACTAAGACCTAAAGCGTATGAGCGAATCTGAAAGATCGCGACACGCTTTATCGGCTGGCGACCTGCTCGCCCTTGCCGTCTATATTCAGCAGGGTGTCGATACGCCGCCGCTCATCCGAGAAGCGTGCGAGTGCTTGGCCGGACAAGGATTTGCCGCCGGGCAGGCGAACCTTCATCGCATCCACTTTGGTGCCGTTGACGATCAACTCGTAATGCAGGTGCGCGCCCGTTGAAAGACCGGTAGAGCCGACATAGCCGATCACCTGGCCCTGCGTCACGCGCGCGCCTTCCACGACACCTTTGGCAATAGCGCTCTGGTGGTTGTAGGAGGAAACGTAGCCATTGGCATGGCGGATCAAAGTCTGGTTTCCGTAACCGGATGCCCATCCAGCCTTTTCGACGATTCCGTTACCCGTGGCAATGATCGGCGTACCGCGTGGCGCTGCCCAGTCCGTACCTGTATGCATACGGCTGAAGCGCAGAACCGGGTGACGGCGCATGCCAAAACCGGATGTCATGCGACCGTTCGGAACAGGATTGCGCAGCAGGAACTGGCGGATACTTTTGCCCTCGCCATCGAAGTAATCGATGCTGCCATCTTCCGGATTCTGGAAACGGTAGAAACGCGTCTGGTTGTCGCCGAACTTGGCGTTGACGTACAGCAATTCGGATTGTTCGGTTGCCTTGCCATCCGGTCCTTCGACAGAGAAGAAGGCCTCAAGAGAATCCGACGGTTTCAGCTGTGCCTGGAAATCGACGCTGCTCGCCAAAAGCTTGATGAGCTGCGATATCATGTTCTGGTTCATACCATAGGCAAGAGCGGCACGATAAACGCCATCATAAACCCGCGGCAAATCGCGATTGGCTGTCATCGGCGCGTTACCGCCGTCGAAGGCGGTCGCTACTGCATCGAGTTGCGGCGGTTCGCTTGCAGCGACAAATGTCTTCTTGTCGTTTGCAGCCACCGTCACGACGTGACGGTTCTTTCTATACAGGCTGGCGCGAACGATATCGCTCTTCTCATCGTCCTGCAAAATGCCGATGCGCAGAACGTCACCCGCCTGGACATCCGGCGTTCCGTTAACGGATGCCAAGGCCGCGGCGGTCTGTTTGGCTTGTTCCTTGGAATAGCCTGCGCCGAAAAGGGCGGCCTCCATCGTCTGATTTTGCCGCACGGGAATGACGTCGTCGGCATATTCGGGCAGCTTTATCGTCGGCGCCTGCGGCGTCGACACGGACATGTTCTGTTCAACGACGCGGGCCGAAAGCCCTGCGGTAATATCCACATCCTCATCCGCTTCGAAACGGCGGGGGTCGATATAGTAGAGAGCAGCAAGCTGTTCGTTGCCGTCCGTCAGGATAGAACCGTTGGAACGGACCGCTTCTTCCACCTCATCGAAGCTCATCGCGCCGGCATAGGCGAAGGGGCTGTGCTTGGTCGGGAAAGGAACTGATTTCAGGCTGACTTCCGATTCCACTTCGGACCCGTAGATCGTCCCGGTTTTGCTCGCCCCGGCGGCTTCAGGCTCATCGTCGGTGGCAAAGATGTTGAGCGGATCGAAAGCGGGATAGTCATCCTGCGTACTATAATTGGCCGCGAGCGAGATCTTCACATGGGCGAAGGGGACCTTGCGAACCACTTCCTTGTCACCGTCGTGAATGACGGTGGAGACTTCCATAACGGAGCGGTCGGAGGGACGCGCTGCGATATTGGGTGCCACCAAACGGGTGCCACGGCGAACGGTCTCGGAAAGCGAGTGCTCCATATCTCCGCGCGCAAAAGCTTCTGCCGGAATGGCAAGCTGTTGACGTCCGTCCAGCGCTGCAAAAAGAGCCACGC